>JAFVTX010000044.1 GCA_017503015.1 Fibrobacter sp.
AAGTTACGGAGAAAAAATTGACTTGACAGTATTAACGGATAAAGTTACCGAAAACTATACTGGAAAAGAACTGGATGATGAAATCGAGCTCGGTTATTGGGGAGCAAGATATCTTGATTTAATGCTGGGGTTGTGGATTTCCGTTGACCCGAAGAGACAATTCAGCAGCCCGTATCTGTACGCCGGGAATGGCGTGAATCCGGTGAACGGGGTGGATCCGGATGGAAATGTGTTTAATGATTATGGCAATCAATTGTTTGAGTATATGAAATCAACAAATTTTAATGGTAGTAAAACATTAAAATTTAACATGACTAGAGCTCATGATGATCCTGATCGTTATTTTAATATAAAACCTGTAAGAATTTCAAAAATTGAACCTAGTGCTCATAATAAACCTGGTTTTAAAAAGACGTATGATGTGTATTTTCCTGTGGATAAGAATGCAGATGGCACGGATCTGTCCATTATAACCTACATTACCGCAGGTCATGAATTAAATCATCCATATACTCATATGAAGGCTGGTCATAACGATGTTGGAAATGTAAAAACAGAAAAGGAATTTTTGGACAACTTAAAGAAGATGGCTGATGAGCCCGAACCAGATAAAATTTACTTAGATGATTACAATTCAGCAAAGGAGATGGGGGTTTATGATGATGAGTAAAACATATTTGATAATTTTTTTTTTGACAAGCCTCTGTTTTGCTCAAAAGAATGTGGCTTGCCGTTATTCTGATTATGATACAACGGGACAAACATCAAGTCTTTTGAAAGAAGTTGAATATGATTGCGGAATGTACTCAGTGTATAGTGTTTCGTGTTTTTCTGATTCAAGTTTTCTTTATAAATTTACCATTGGTGTACAACCTATTTCATCTTTAAAAATTAGACCAGAAGATTTTTTAAAAACAATATATGCCTTAAGCTGTAAAACCTTTAAATATTTTAAGAAACACGATGCTTCTTTAGATTTAAAAAAAGAAATTCTTTATTTGGAGCAGAACAAACGAGTGGAAAAAATTGTAATTTTTGATACTCTAGTGCGAGATTCATTTTATTATGCTTATATTGAAAGCTTATTTGATGGAGATTCTTTGATAAAGAGATCCTATAAGGATTCTGTATTTGCTGAACACTCAAAAAAAAGAAACGTAAAACAAGAACTGCGCCTTCACTAGCAAACTGCAACTATTGGGCGACTTTGTGTACAATTCCGAGGGTAATTTGACGGAAGACAATTACTTGAAAGGTGAGAATCTCAAAAAATGCACTTGTGCATTTTTATTGCCGAATCGTAGTGTATTGCGCTTTGTGCAACTCCAAAAGTCTGAAAATTTCCTATGCTTGGAGAGGTATGCCTATCGAGTTCACACAATATCCTCCGCAGAAGAATACGGGAAGTTCCAGCGACACCGCCCGCCTTTCGATGATGTACGACGGGTTGGGCAGACGCATCTCCAAGACGTTCCTGACAAAGTCGGCTACCACGGCAAGCTGGGATTCGCTCAAAGTGACGCACTACACCGGCATCGGCACCGAAATCAGGGAGTACAAGACCTGGAACTTTGTGCGTTTCCTCCATTTTTGGCATTTAATCCAAAAATGAATGAGAATATCGCAAAGGTTATAAGCAAAAGTGCCTTTTTTTCTATATTTCGCCCCACTTATGACCAAAAGTGGCGAGAATTTCGTGATAGCCCTGGATGGCGGTTCGGGTACCGGCAAGAGTACCACCGCTAAGATTGTGGCCAAGACCCTGGGTATCACCTATCTGGACACGGGCGCCATGTACCGCGCCGTGACGTTAGCTGCCCTGGACGCAGGACTCCCTGCCGAGGACGGCCCCGCCATGGACAAGTTGCTCTCTAACCTGACTCTGGGGTTCGACTCCGAAAATCACATTTTGATTAACGGGGTGTGCCGCGAAAGCGAAATCCGCGGTATGAAGGTGTCGAACAACGTGAGCATCTACTGCGCCCTGCCGTCGGTCCGGGCCGCCATGACCAGGCAGCAGCGTGAAATCGGCAAGAAGCAGAGCTGCATCTTGGATGGCCGCGATATCGGAACCGTGGTGTTCCCCGATGCCAAGTACAAGTTTTTCATGGTGACGGACGTAGAGGTCCGCGCCGAGCGCCGCTACAAGGAACTCCTTGAAAAAGGCGAAAAAGTGACTCTCGAAGAAGTCCTCCACAACTTGGTAGAACGGGACCGGCTGGACTCTTCCCGCGCAAACGCCCCCCTCAAGAAGGCGGACGACGCTATCGAAATTGACACTACACACATCTCAATCCAACAACAGGTGCAAAAGATTCTCGACTACGTAGGTGTAGTGGCGTAGCCTGAATCCTTTGAACCACAACCCAAATAAACAATATGTCTCAAAATCTCAAATTCGGAACTCAAGAAGATCTCGCTGAAATCCTCGCCGCCCAAGGCGAATGCAGCCCCGACTTCCGCAAGGCTAACGCCGACATCTACGCCGGCATGGACTGCCTGGAACAGGGCAAGCTCGTTACCGGTAAGATTAGCCAGGTGAACGACCAGGAAGTGCTGATTGACGTGAACTACTAGTCCGAAGGTGTCATTGACCGTGCTGAATTCAAGGACACGGACTCCCTCGAAATCGGTTCCGAAATCGAAGTGTTTGTCGAAAAGCTGGAAGATGAAGACGGACGTCTCATCCTCTCCAAGCAGAAGGCCGACTTCGTGCGCGTGTGGGACCGCATCCACGCCGCTTTCGAAAACAACGAAGTCGTGCGCGGTACGCTCACCAAGCGTATCAAGGGCGGTGTGGTTGTCGACCTGTTCGGCATCGACGCCTTCTTGCCGGGTTCCCAGATCGACCTCCGTCAGATCCCGGACATCAACGCCCTCATCGGTCAGGAATTCGACCTCAAGGTTATCAAGGTCAACAAGGCCCGCCGCAACATCGTCGTTTCTCGCCGTGTGGTTCTCGAAGAAGAACGCAACAAGCAGCGTGGCGACGTTCTCGAAACTCTCGAGAAGGGTCAGGTCCGCAAGGGTATCGTCAAGAACATCACCGACTTCGGAGCATTCATTGACCTGGGCGGCGTAGATGGCCTCCTCCACATCACCGACATGAGCTACAAGCGCATCAACCACCCGACCGAATTGCTCCAGCTCGGCCAGGAAGTCGAAGTTATGGTTCTCGACTTCAACGACAAGAAGGAACGCATTTCTCTGGGCATGAAGCAGCTTAAGCCCCATCCGTGGAAGGATATCGCTGAACGTTATCCCGAAGGCGCTATCGTCAAGGGTAAGGTTGTTTCCATTACCGATTACGGTGCATTCGTTGAACTGGATAGCGGCGTCGAAGGCCTCATCCACGTTTCCGAAATGTCCTGGACCCAGCACGTCAAGCACCCGTCCAAAATCCTCACCGTTGGTCAGGAAGTGGAAGCCGTGGTGCTCAAGGTCGAAGAAGATGCTGAACGTATCTCTCTCGGCATGAAGCAGCTGGAAAGCGATCCGTGGGATTCTATCGAAACTGAACTTCCGCCGGGTGCCCGCGTGGTTGGTGAAATCCGCAACATCGCTTCCTTCGGCGCCTTCGTTGAAATCAAGGAAGGTGTTGATGGCCTCATCCACGTGTCTGACATGTCCTGGACCAAGAAGATCACTCATCCCAACGAAATGGTCAAGAAGGGTGACAAGGTGGAATGCGTTGTGCTGGCCGTCGATAAGGAAAAGCGCCGCATTAGCCTTTCCATGAAGCACCTCACTGAAGACCCGTGGGATTCTGTGGAAACCACATACCCCGTGGACGCCGAAGTGAAGGGCAAGATCGTTCGCATGCTGGACCGCGGTGTCGTGGTTGAACTTGCCGACGGTATCGAAGGCTTCATCCCGGTTTCCAAGCTCACCGCTGAATACATCAAGGTTCCTGCCGATGCGTTCAAGGTTGGCGACGAAGTTCCGGCCGTGGTGACCGAAATCGACCAGAACAACCGCAAGATCTTCCTCTCTGTGGTGGACTACTTCAAGAACCGTGAATCCGCCGAGCTGAAGGCTTGGATGGATTCTCACAAGCCGGGCGAATCTGGCACCACCATCGGTGAAGCCGCCGCCCCCAAGAAGAAGAGCACCAAGAAGAAGGCTGAGAAGGCTGCTGACGAAGCTGCCGAAAAGCCGGCTGAAGAAGCCTAATTGGTTGTGGGTTATGAGTGATGAGTTCGCAAGCCTATGGCTTGCTTTGAGGTGAAATAATGGCGCTTCGTGCAAAATGAAAACACCTGGGACTTATCGCTAACCAGTCGCTTAAAGGAATCCCGCGGATAAAACCGCGGGGTTTCTTTTTATTTAGAATTGGATGTATAGTCAAGGGAATGTCATTGAATAGCTATCTTGTATCTGTGATGAAAAAGATTTTTTTGAGTGCTTTGGTTGGGACAGTCGCCCTCTCTTTTTGGGGGTGCGCTGGTGGGCCCAAGGTAGATGACCCGGAATTTTTCAAGAACAAGTCGGGTGTTATCGGCGTGTTCAGGCAGCCCGCCTTTTACTGCAGCGAGGCCAGCCCCCAGTATATGCAGCTGGGAGATTCTACGGTGCTGGTGAAACCCGCCTATAGCGAAGACCAGGACAACCTCTTTGTGCAGGAGATGGGCCCTGGAGTTGCAACCCTGAAATACTATGAATACGCCTGTGGCGAGGACAAGCACAAGTTCGTGCTGGATACCACCCGCAAGGACGGGGCGTCGGGCCTGGTGGTGCCGGAATCGGGATTCTGCAAGACGGTGGTTTCCTTTGTGGAAGGGGACAAGCTGTTTACCCAGAACGACGACCTGCTCATTGAATTTTTCGAGAAGCATAAGGTGGCCACCGGCTACCACATGATTCCCTACTGCGAAGTGGTGACGCCGAGAGGCCGGACCGTATCGACGGGCATGGATTCGGATTCCTTGCTGCAGGTGAAATACGAGGCGGCTATTGCCGATGCCGCTGAGGCAAAACAAGAAGAGATTTACCCGCTGGTCACCGTTACGCCAGAGTCGGAGGGAGTGACTTGGGACAGGGATTCTACCCATGTGCTGGTGATTACCTTCCACGATAGGCCTGACATTTACGATACGGATACGTTGGTCATGTCGCAGGAAGTATGGGTAGTTTCGGAAAAGGAACTGTATTCCTGGTATAAGTCGAACAATGCTGGCGTAAAGGATTGGGATGTCCGCTTCAAGCAACTGCTGGGAATTCGTGCAAGCGCGAAGTATACCCATTTCTCTGCTTTGTGGGTGAAGCCCATAGACCTGGTGCGTCCGGCTTACCAGACCGACGTAAAACTGGATTCCATGACGCTGAAGTTTGACGAAAGTTTCGACGACTACACCTACGACAAGGAGTTCAAACTTTCGTTCAAGCGCTGGTTCGACGACAGCCGTGCAAAGGCCTACGTCAAGAAAACGGGCTACCCCTGGACCCGTCTGGGCTATACCTATGACTGGGGCGCCGAAGACAAGAAATACGGTCTCACGGAATTCCTGATTTTGCAGGACTCCCATGTGCGGGTGCAGTTCACCAAGAACGTGCCCACCTTCGTGAAGTGGCTGGAAGAGCGGAATTAATTTTTTTGATTATCGACGAACCATGACCCGCCACAACTGCTGGCGGGCATTTTTGTACTTGCGTTCGAAGGCGGTGATGGACTGCTCAGGCTCGAACACTTCGCAGCTAACGGATTTCACTACTACATTGTCATCCCCGGCGCCTGTACTGAGCGAAGTCGAAGTATGACCGGGGATCTCCTTGACTATACCCGCCGCCAGTTCAAATTCCCGAGCATAGATTTCCCAGTTGGTCCGCAACTCCGTTTCTTGCGCCAACTGCAACAGGGTGGGGAATATGGGGTGCAGGTGGAAACGCCTGCCTGCTTCGCTCTGCTTGGGCCAGGGGTTGGGGTAATAGAGGGCGTGATAGGGAATGGCCCACTGCTTACTTGTTACTTTATCCAAAGCGAGCCGCCAAAAGTCGATGAGTTCCGCCCGGACATAGAAAATGTTTTTAGGTGCTTCTTGCTTGGCGCCGCCGTTTCGCGCCTCGGTGCCGCGGGACTGACCGGTGTCGAAGGCTCTGCCCGCCTTGTCCAGGCGGATGGCGGACTTGTCGATGCCGATGACAGGATAGTCCGGATAGCGCCTTGCCAGATGTTGTGTGCTTTCGCCGGTGCCGCATCCTGAATCCAGAATGACAGGCTGTGGGGCGGCGCAGGATGGTCCTTCGGACTGGGCGAACCTTTTGATGTAAAAGTCAGCGATGAACTGTTCCGCGTCGGCGAAGGCATTTCGGGTGTGGTCGGCGATGGGCCTCTTGTATTCGGTGGTGGCGTACTTGCGGACCAGCTTTTCCAAATCCTTGAAAGGGCCGTCTTGGTTGGACAGGACTTCGCGAGCGTTGTTCATTCCTGGACCTCGATGCCGTACTTGTTCACCTTGTAATGCATCATGCGGGGGCTTACCTGCAGGTCGCGGCCGGCGGCGCTCAGGTTCCCGTTGTTTTTGCGCAGGGCTTCCATCAGGATTTCTTTTTCGTAGGAGCGGAGCAGCGTGGAGAGCGACGCCGGACCTTCGGGAATGAGCGACGTGCCCGAGGTAACGTCGGTCTGCAATGTGGGCGGAAGGTCGTAGGCGTTGATGCTTACGTCTGTGGTGGCGAGGCAGGCGTGCTCGATGCAGTTTTCCAGTTCACGCACGTTGCCCGGCCAGTGGTAGCTCATGAGCATGTCGATGGCGGGAGTGCTGAGCCTCTGGATTTTCTTGCCGTATTTCAGGTTCATCTTGGCGATGAAATGGTCTGCCAAAAGCAGAATGTCCGTTTTGCGTTGGGACAGTTCCGGCAGCTTGATCTGGAAAATGTTCAGGCGGTAGTAGAGGTCTTCGCGGAAAAGCCCCTGCTGCATCAGGGTTTCAAGGTCCTTGCCGGTGCTGGCGATAATCCGGATGTTTGCGTTTTGGAAAATGTTGCTCCCCAGGCGGCTGAAGCGCCGGTCTTGCAGGAACTGCAAAAGCTTGGTCTGTGCGGCAAGGGGCAGGGAGCCGACCTCGTCTATAAAAAGGGTGCCGCCGTTTGCCTGCTCCGCCTTGCCCAGGTGGCGTGCGGTGGCGCCAGTGAAGGCGCCCCTTTCGTAGCCGAACAGTTCGCTTTCCAGGGAGTTGAATCCTTCGCCTGCGTTCAGGGAATCGCAGTTCAAGATGACGAAGGGCCCGCTCGCCCTTTCGGACATGCGGTGCAAAGTCCTTGCGGTGTGTTCCTTGCCGGTACCTGCCGCCCCGCGGATAAGCACCACGGCGTCGCTACTTGCGATTTGTCGCACCTGCCGCTCCACCTCTTGCATGGCGCGGGTGTTTCCGATGAGATCGCTGGGAGTGCCGCCCATGAGGTCCCGAAGTTCCTGGAATTTCTTCTGGTACCCCGTTTCGACGGCGGCGAAATTGTTGCCGATGATTTCTTGCAACCTTTGCCTCAGGCGGTCCTTGGCACGGATATGGTGCAGGGCGTCGTCGATTTGGCGCAGGGCTTCTGTTTGCAGGGCGTTGAATTCCATGGCCTAAATATAGGATTGTTAGGCGGTTTGTTTTGTCTGTGCTTTACAAATATGTAATAATAGTGATGAATTTTACAAAAATGTAAAGAAAACGGCCTGAAATTTGCCATTTTTTCACTGCAAAGCTACCGTTCTCCTTTCTATTTTTCGCCCCGAAACAAAAGGACGCACTATGATCAGCACCCGCAAGAATACCGTCAACGATATCGCTTCGGCACCTGCCACCCCCATCAAGCCCGCCACGCCGGCAAATATCGACTATTTCGGCGAGGACGTGTTCAATGCCCGGGCCATGCGGAACTACCTTTCCAAGGAAACCTGTGAAAAGCTTTTGGCCACCATTGACGAGGGCGCTCCCCTGGACGCCAACATCGCAAGCGAAGTGGCCCATGCCATGAAGCGCTGGGCCCTGGACCGTGGAGCTACCCACTTTACCCACTGGTTCCAGCCCCTTACCGGCTCTACCGCCGAAAAGCACGATTCCTTCTTGGAACTGGAAGAAGGCAAGCCCATCATGGTGTTCAGCGGCAAGAACCTGATTGTGGGGGAGCCGGACGCCTCCAGTTTCCCCAGCGGGGGCCTGCGCTCTACCTTCGAGGCCCGGGGATACACCGCCTGGGACCCCACCAGTCCCGCTTTTATCAAGCGCCACGGTAACGGTGCGACCCTTTGTATTCCCACGGCGTTCTGCAGCTATACCGGCGAGGCCCTGGACAAGAAAACGCCCCTGCTCCGCAGCTTGCAGGCCCTTTCCAAGTCCACCCGTAGGCTCATGACCTGTTTTAAGGCGAGCCCCAAGAAGACCACCGTGACTCTTGGCGCCGAGCAGGAATATTTCTTGATCGACAAGCGTTTTTACCTGCAACGGCCGGACCTGTACCAGGCGGGGCGCACTATCTTCGGGGCAACACCTGCCAAGCACCAGCAGATGGACGACCACTACTTCGGTAGCATTCCCACCCGCATCTTGAACTTTATGAACGATGTGGAAATGGAACTGTGGAAGCTTGGAATTCCGGCCAAGACCCGCCACAACGAGGTGGCTCCTGCCCAGTTCGAACTGGCTCCCATCTTTGAAGAGGTGAACCTGGCCTGCGACCACAACATGCAGATTATGGAAGTGCTCCGTCAGGTGGCAGACAGGCACGGGCTGGTTTGCCTGCTCCACGAGAAGCCCTTTGCCGGCGTGAACGGTTCGGGCAAGCACAACAATTGGAGCATTACTTATGGTCATGGAAACTTGCTGAACCCCGGCAAGGACCCGCACCAGAATGCGGTTTTCTTGACGGCTCTCTGCGCCGTGATTTATGCGGTGGATACCCACGCCGACCTGCTCCGCATGACGGTGGCGGGAGCGGGTAACGACCATCGTCTGGGGGCCAACGAGGCACCTCCGGCGATTATGTCTATCTACCTTGGTGACCAGCTGATGGATGTCATCGACCAGCTGGAACAGGGCGTGCCCAAGTCCAGCAAGCAGGCGGGTGCCATGCGGATTGGCGCAGACGCCTTGCCGCCGCTCCCTCGGGACGCTACCGACCGTAACCGCACGAGTCCCTTCGCCTTTACGGGAAACAAGTTCGAATTCCGCGCTCCGGGCTCTAGCCAGAGCTGTTCCGAACCCAACGTGGTGCTGAACACCATCGTGGCCGAAGCTTTTGACATGATTGCGGAACAGCTGGAAAAATTGGACGAGAAGAATTTCCACACGGGACTGCAGAAGATTCTCCAGAAAATCGTGAAGGAACACAAGCGCGTAATCTTCAACGGCAACGGCTATACCGACGAATGGATTGCCGAAGCGGAACGTCGAGGACTCCCCAACATCAAGACCTCCATGGAAGCCATGAAGGCCCTGGTGAAAGACGAGAATGTGGCCCTGTTCGAAAAATACGGCGTGATGAACCGTCGCGAGATGGAATCCCGCTACGAAGTGAACGTGGAGGATTTCCACAAGCGTATCCATATCGAAGGGGAAATCGCCCGTGACCTGGCAAAGAACGTGATTTTGCCCAAGGTGGTGGATTCTTACTCCAATGCCCTCAAGACAAACGAAATGGCCCTGAACCAAGGATTCCCTGGCTTGGATGGTTACGCCAAGGCTCTGGGCGAAGGTTCTTCGAAACTGATGGCCGCCATTGCCAAGATGGAAGCCTGCCTGGAGAAGGACCACGAGGATATTCTCGACGCCATGGCGGAACTTCGCGGCGTGGTGGACGCCCTGGAAAAAATCGTGCCCGACGACTGCTGGCCCCTGCCCAAGTACAGGGAAATGCTGTTCATTTACTAAACCATTTACGTACAAAAAAACACCCGAGGTCCACTGCCCCCCCCCTTTTTCTATATTCATTGTTATATTTAGAGGGGGGGGGGTATTCCCCTCAAAAGGAGAAAACTATGAAAAAACTACTATGGACATCGGCTATTGCCCTGACGGCCGTGGCGTGCCTTACCGCCTGTGATGAAAGCACCAGCGGTGCCTCTAATGCCATCGCATCCTACAAGACAGAAACAGCCCTTCCGGACACCTGCGAGATGGAAGTGGCCAAGGCTGGCGACACCTACTTCGCCTGCTTTGAGAATAAGTGGGTGGAAGTTACGGACTCCGCCACCGTGGAACAGTTCAAGGAAGGCCTTGACGAGGACGAAATCAAGGGAAAACTTGAAGAACTGGAAGACCTACTGAAGCCCACCACGCCGGCTAAGCCCAAGTCCTCCAGTAGTAAGAAGACGGACGAGGATGTGGAGTCCAGCGACAGCGAAGAGCCCGAAAGTTCCGCCAGCGAAGAAGAATGCACTGGCCGCCGCTGCAAGACCGACAATTCTAGTAGCTCCAAGAAGAGTAACGGTGGAAACGGTGGCTCTAGTGAAGGTGATGAAGGCGGCGAAGGAAGCTCTCCGTCTAGTGCCGAAAGCAGTTCTCCCTCCAGTACTGAATCTAGCTCTCCGTCCAGTGCCGAAAGCAGTTCTCCCTCCAGTACTGAATCTAGCTCTCCGTCCAGTGCCGAAAGCAGTTCTCCCTCCAGCACTGAATCTAGCTCTCCGTCTAGCGCTAACTCCAGCGTGAGCAAATGTGGCGGCGTTGTCTACGATCCCGAAACTCAGTCCTGCGTTGGCACAGTAATCAAGGACAAGTGTGGCGATAATCTTTATACACACCAGCAAAACTGGGCCTGTGTTGACGAAAACTACTACTATATCGATCCGACAGACGAAGATTTTGTCTATGTTGTCGACAAGAGAGACGGCAACGCCTACAGAGTCTTAATGGGACCGGATAAGGTTGTTTGGATGGCCGAAAACCTGCGGTATGATAATGGCTCAACTAGGTGTTATTCAGGAGATAATTCCGAGTGCTCGTTGTATGGCAGAGCCTATACTTGGACAGATGCGGCCGGTAGTATTTGTCCAGATGGTTGGCATACCGCGAGTGGCGACGAATGGATTAATCTTGTTTCGGCAGCTGGAACAACAACAAAAGAATCTTTACAAAATCTCAGATCCACAAGCGGATGGCGTGAGGGCTATAATGGCAATGATGAATTCGGATTCAATATGTTGGAAATTAATTTCCGAGATAATTCAAGTGGAAGCCGTATTTCTGGGGCGTATTTCTGGTCGTCAGATGAAGTTGGAACAGCATACGGAAACAATGTCACCATATATGAAGACTTTAATTGGAATGGTGCCGATGGAGGCGATTCAAAAACACGCTATGCCTCTGTCCGTTGCGTAATGGATGACGCCACCTTGCCCAAGTTGGCGAAAGCTCTTGACTAATTAATTCCGTATCGTTTGGACATTCACGCCCGAGGTTCTCTGAACCCCGGGCTTTTGTTTTGTTCGTGCCACGAGCCCCACACTTCTAATTACTACATTTCCCTACTACTACCAAGGGGGCTTTATGCAAGATGCTGAACGGGATAAACGCATATCCGAACTTGTGAAAAAGGACCAGGAGCACGACGCCCGCCTGGATGCCCAGGCCGAAAAGGATTACGAGCACGACCTGCGTATCGATTCCCTCTACAGCAAGGAACGGGAGCAGGAATTCAAGATCAAGGCCCAGGTGGCAAAGGACGCGGAACACGATTTCCGCCTGAATTCCGTGGACTCCAAGAACGAGGAGCAGGATTCGGAACTGCACCGCCAGTCCATCAAGGACCGGGAGCACGATGCCCGTCTGGAAACCCTGGAAAAGCTTTATGCGGACTTGGCCGCCCGTGTGGAATTTCTGGAATCGCAACTGAAGAAATAGGCCCATGTCGCAGCCAGTCCGGAACATCGCCATCCTTGCCCATGTGGATGCGGGTAAGACCACCTTGTCGGAACGGATTCTGTTCACGGCAGGGGAGGTGCGTCGTCCGGGCCGCGTAGAAGAAGGCCTTGCCACCATGGACTACCTGCCCGAAGAAAAGGACAGGGGCATCACTATCGAAAGTGGCGTGGCCCACTTTGAGTGGAAGGATACCTGGTTCAATTTTATCGATACGCCGGGTCACGTGGATTTTGGCGCCGAGGTGGACACGGCCCTCACGGCGGTGGAAGGGGCGATTCTTGTGGTGAGTGCCGCCAGCGGTGTAGAGACCCAGACGGTGGCCGCTTTCAAGAAACTTCGGGAGGCGGGCGTTCGGACGATTTTGTTCGTGAACAAGCTGGACAATCCCGACTATTCCCTGGACGAAACCCTTATCAACATCGAAGAGGTTCTGGGTGTGCGTCCGGTGCTCATGACGCTGCCGGAATATCGGGACGGCAAGATGACCGGCGTGCTGGACGTGCTGAGCAAAAGCCGCCTGGAACATTCCGCTACCGGCGAAGAGGTGGTGGACGAAGGCTGGAACGTGGATGACGGTTGGGACCAGGCCCACGACCTGAAAAAGCACTACGCCGAGGCGGTGGAATTTGCCAGCAATTTTGACGACGAGATTTTGAAGCTTGCCATGGAAGGTAAGCCTGTGCCGGCGAAGATTCTCTTGCGGGGGCTGAAAGCCCTGGCGGCAAGCGACGATTACGCCCTGTGCTACGCAGGCTCTGCCATGGAAGGTTTTGGCGTGCGAAGCCTCACGACGGCGCTGACTTTCTTTTTGCCAGAGGTGCCCGCCTTTGACAAGGGCGAACTGGGTCAGGTGATACGCCTCCGGTATTTCAAGGGCGTGGGGGAGATTTCCATATTCCGCAGCCACACGGATTTGGAGCGCAAGGCGTGGCCTGCTGGCTTTGAGTTTTCGAGACTGAAGGCGAACCTGCTGGTGCCTGTAGATGAAATCCGCGCAGGCGATATTTACGCTATGCGCACCCCTTTCGAGACGGAACTGGGAGAGGTGATTTATTTAGACGAGAGACGAGAGACGAGAGACGAGAGAAGTGAGGCGCGAGGCACGAACCCCGAGCCTCGAACCTCGAACCCCGAGCCTCGAACCTCCATCCGCGACAAATATCAGCCCCTTTTGCAGACCCGCGTGGAGTGCCTGGGTTCCGAGGATTTTTTGCATGTGGACAAGAGCCTGAATATGCTTGGCCGTATGGACCCCAGTTTCCGCGTCCAGAAGGATGACGGCGGTTTCTGGTACTTGCATACCGTAGGCGAGGTGCAGTTGGACGTGCTGCTTTCGCGCCTGAAACGGGAATTCGGTTGCGAAGTGAAGGCCGGAAGCCCCGAGGTGCGCTGGCAAGAGCGTTTATGTCGTGAGGTGGGTCCTGTGGAAAATTCGTTCCAGCTTGGGCCCCACAAGATTTCTATCAAGCTTTCGGCGACGCCTTTGGAAGGCGATGCCCATGATATACGTCTTTCTGCGGAATTTTTGGAGACTGCTCCCCGTGAGATTCTGGCCGGTGTCCGCTCGGCCCTGCTGGAATCTGCCGAAGTCGGGATTCTCGGCAAGGGAGCGCTGGTAGGCGTGCGCTTTGAGGTCCACGAGTTCACCTGGACCGAGGGAGCGCTCCCGCCTATGATCAAGAAGGCCTGCGCCGATGCAGTTACAAAGCTGATCAAGCCCGCCGATGTGGAACTTTACGAGCCCATCATGGAGCTTTCTCTGGAATGCCCCGTGAACTTTGCAGGTCTTGTGACCGGTGATATCCAGTCACGGGACGGCAAGGTGAAAGAAATCGGCGGCGACGGCAAGACCCATTTTTTGAAGGCGGAAGTCCCGCTGCGAAAAATTTTCGGCTATGCTACCGGCGTGCGGAGCATCAGCAAGGGCACTGCCCTTTACAGCATGAAGTTGCTGGGGTATAAGCAAATAGGGAAGGCGTAGCCCTCCTTATCCTTATACTTAAAAAGCGCCGCAAGCGGCGCCCACAGACGTAAACACAGACAAAAAGAATAGCACAGTCATTGTGTTTATGTCTGTGCAAGGAGGGTTTTAGGGAGGGTGTAACCCTCCCTATTCGTTACATTCTTGCCATCTTGGCCCGGCGCCTGAAATGCTCGATAAGCGGAGCCACGGTGTCCTTGAAGTCATCGTGGGTCTCGATGCGCACAAAGTCGATGGACATGCGCTGGAACAGTTCCTTGGTGGCCTTGCCCTGACGCTTTGCCTCTCGGGCGAAAGCCTCCCGGAAGGTGGCGTCGCCGGTATCGATGAGGAGTGTTTCTCCGGTTTCGGGGTCTTCCAGTTCTACGAGTCCTGCGGGGGGCAGTTCCGTTTCCCGGGGGTCAACGACGGAGACCGCAAGCACGTCGTGGCGCTTGCGCAGAATCTTGAAGGCGTTTTCGAAGCCCTGGTTCAGAAAGTCGCTCATCACCACGACCACGGCACGGCGGTTCAGAATCTTGCCGGCATATTCCAGCGCCACTTGGGTGTTGGTGCCGTGGTGCTGCGGCTTGAAATAGAGGATTTCGCGGATAAGCCGCAGCACGTGCTTGCGGCCTTTCTCGGGCGGGATAAACAGTTCCACCTGGTCGGTGTAAATCAGCAGACCCACCTTGTCGTTGTTCTTGATGGCGGCAAAGGCGAGAAGTGCGGTCAAAGTCGCCATGACTTCGCCCTTCATCTGCTTGCCGGAGCCGAATTCCGAGGAACTGGAGGCGTCCACCATCAAGAGCATGGTCATCTCGCGTTCTTCGATGAACTTTTTCACGTAAGGAGAGCCTGTTCGGGCAGTCACGTTCCAGTCAATGGTGCGCACGTCGTCGCCCGGCATGTACTCCCGGACTTCGCTGAATTCCATACCGTTCCCTTTGAAGGAACTGTGGTAGGCACCGGTCATGACGGTGTCCAGCGTTCCGCGGACAGAAAGCTCAATGCGGCTGACGGTCTTTAAAACTTCTTTGTCTAGCATTTCGCCCACAATATACAAAGTTTACGGCTGTGAGGCAAACGGGGGCGTTGCGGGGGGAAAGCCCCCGCTAGAAGGGGTGGTGAGCAACAACGCTGGCGTTGTGCGAGCCAGGGGAAAGCTTTCCCCTAACCATTGACACATCAAGCGGATCCCCGACCAAGTCGGGGATGACAAAGAGGGAATCCCCCGGGATGACACTTCTTGAGTCCCGCTATCCTAACCACTAATCACTAACCACTAACCACTAACTAATACGCCCCTTCGCCCTTGAAAACGACCTTGAAGGTCTTGAGGATGAGCTTGAAGTCGTCGGCCAGCTTGCCACCACGGCGGATGTAGTCGTTGTCCAGGCGCATCTGCCCTTCGAAGCTGATGTTGCTGCGGCCGCTGACCTGCCAGATGCAGGTGAGTCCGGGGGTTACGGAAAGGCGCATGCGATGCCAGGGTTCGTAGGTTTCCACCTCTTCGGGCAGGGGAGGCCTTGGGCCCACGATGGACATGTCGCCGTTGATGATGTTCACCAGCTGGGGCAGTTCGTCGAGGCTGAACTTGCGGAGAACACGACCGAAGGGGTAGATGCGGGGGTCGTTCTTGATTTTGAAAGTCTTGCCGCCGGTCTCGTTCAGGGCCATGAGATCTTTTTTTCGTTCTTCGGCATCTACGTACATGCTGCGGAACTTGTACATGGTGAACAGCGAGCCGTTCTTGCCTACGCGGGTCTGCTTGAAGATGATGGGCCCCTTGGGGTCGCTGATTTTTACGGCCAGGGCACAGAAAAGAAGTACCGGCGAAAGGATAATCAGGCCCAGCAGGGCGCCTGTAAAGTCCACGCAGCGCTTGATGATGTGCCGAAAACGAATCTTGTGGGGGTGGGGCCAGATGTGGTCCATGTTCAGACGGTCAACACGGAAGAAACTGCCGTTGGTGCTGTTGAATTCCTTGATGGTGTCGGCCAGTTCCAAGTTGTCCTTTTCTTGGAGGCCGGTATAGAGGTAGGCCTTGAAGATGGGCTTCTTGGGCTTGTGCCGCAGGTTCTGGATAAGGCCCGCGTCGTTTAGCCTGTGAAGGATCTCTTTTCGAATATTCTCCAGGGTGGAAAGGTCCGAATTCAGCAGGATGACCCCGATGCCGTTGCCGTCGGAAAGGTAGCCGATGACATCGATGAACCGGAGGTGGGAGAACATGGTAAGCAGGCTGATTCGCCAGGTCTGCTCTACGGTTTGGTTCGGCCATGCCCAGCCCAGCAGGTCGAACTGGTGGGCGTAAATCTGGACAAAGATGAAGGGCTTGCGGGTGCGGTTTGCCCGCAGGAACTCCTCGTTCAGCCTGGCCCGGAAAAGCCTGGCCGGATAGACGATGTTCTTTAGCCTCTGCTCCGTGAGTATGGAGTCAATGGCTGGATTTACCGATCCCTGTTCCATGGGAGTAAATATAGCAAATAGGAAAGCTTGGAACTATATTGAGTTAAGAGTTCAAAGTTACTAGTTACTAGGATTTAGGAATAAGATGCTATTTGCTTAGAAATTCATCTCTAACTAGTAACTAGTAACTAGTAACTAATTTCGGACATAACTCCTTTTTTCTACATTTACCGCCGTAAAATTCAAAATGGAGACGCCTTATGTTGCGTATTGGTCTTATTGGAACGGGAACCGTCGGTGGCGGAGTTATCCAGATTCTGGAGCAGAAAATTGCCGAGTACAAGGAAAAGCTCGGTGTGGAACTGGAACTGGCCTGCATTTGCGCCAAGTCCGAAGAAGAAGTGGCCCCCTACAAGGCGAAGGGTTACAAGGTTTCGACCAACGCCGACGAAATGATTGCCGGCAACGACATCGATGTGCTGGTGGAACTGGCCGGTGGCTACAACATGCCCCGCAAGTGGATTCTGGCTGCCCTCGAAAGCGGCAAGCACGTGGTGACCGCCAACAAGGCTCTTCTCGCCAAGTATGGTCACGAGATTTTCCCCCTGGCCGCCAAGAACGGACTGCATGTGCTGTTCGAAGCTGCCGTAGGTGGAGGCATTCCCATTATCCGCAGCCTGCAGGAAGGCCTGCTGGGCTCTACGGTAGAAAGCCTGAGCTGCATCATCAACGGCACCTGCAATTACATCCTTAGCCGTATGGCCGACGAAGGCCTGGACTTTGACGTGGTGCTGAAGGACGCCCAGAAGCTCGGCTTTGCCGAAGCGGACCCCACCTTCGACATCGAAGGTATCGACTCCGCCCACAAGACGGCCCTGCTTGCAAGCCTCTGCAGCGGCAAGCGGGTGGATTTTGAAAAGATTCATGTGACGGGTATTTCCAAGATTACCGCCCAGGATATCGCCTTTGCCAAGGAAATCGGTTGCTGTGTTAAGCTCCTCGGCATCTATCATCGGGATGGCGACCGTGTGGACGCCCGTGTGCATCCCTGCTTTGTCTCTAACGAAAACCTGCTTTCCAACGTGAACGGCGTGATTAACGCTGTCTACCTCAAGTGCGATAACCTGGGCGAAACGGTGCAGACCGGTGCCGGTGCTGGCCGCCTCCCGACGGCCTCTGCCGTGGTGGCGGACCTGGTGTCCTTGGCCCGCTCTGTGGACATGGGCAGCCGCAGGGCGCTCCCCATGGGCTGGTTCAATGTGGAAAATTCCGCCACGCTGGTGCCTATTTCGGAAACGTCTTCCCGCTACTACCTGCGCTTCACCTCCCGTGACGCCTGCGGTGTGCTGGCGAAGATTACAAGCATCCTCGCCGATAACAACATCTCCATTGAGACCATCATCCAGAAGAATGTGAAGGACCCAGGCAAGGTTTCCATTGTGGTCATTACCGAAAAGACCCAGGACAGCAAGGCCTCGAAGGCGGTGGAGGCTATCGACGCCCTGCCCGAAATCGTGGAAAAGAGCCAGGTTATCCGTTTCCTGGTCTAAAAATTGGTTTCTGGACGGACCATTTTGTAGATTAGGCCTGTATGATTCGTGCCGCCACATTGGAAAGGGTGCTCCTTCTCCTTTCGGACTTTCTCGCCCTGACAATCTGCTTTGTCCTGGCGTACTGGGTCCAGTTCCATAGCGGCTGGATTGCCGAAAAGTTCGACCCTTCCAAGACCCTGGATGCCTACTGGCATATCGGGTGTGCCCTGAATATCTGCTGGCTGTTCTGGTTTACCTTTACGGGGCTGTACCGCACGTGGCTTTTACAGTCCAGAACTTTGCAGGTCTTGCGGGTGTTGCGGGCCGTTTTTGTAGGTGTGGTCCTGATTATTGTCGGGCTGTTTGGCTCTGAGTTTATGGGCAAGGTGGCCGCCGGTGCTCCCCTGACTGGCAACTACATCTATGGTTCCCGCTTTACCTGGATCTTGGTCTATGGTGTCTTTGTATTGGTGCTGGTCGCTGCGTTCCGCATGGTGCTGTACCTTGGGCTAAGGTCGTTGCTCCGTCGGGGCTATGGGGCGAACAAGGTGCTGGTCCTTGGCTGTACGGAATCCGGTAAGAATATTGCAGAAGCTTTGAAAAAAGCTCCTGAGGTTGGTCAGCAGGTGGTGGGGTTTGTTGATGAACGCTATCAGGTGATGGACCATCATTTTTGCGATGTTCCGGTTCTTGGCAAGTATTCGGATTTGCCCACATTGGTCAAGAAGTTGGGCATTTCGGGAATCATTATCGCTCATGACAGCTCTTCTCCGCAAGAAATCATGCGTGTGCTGGTATGGGTTTGCGAACTTCCCTTGCATATCTACATTGTGCCTGAGCTTTACCCTGCCGTCAATGGCCGGTTCAAGAGTAACCTGGTCCACGGGTTCGAACTGCAGGAACTTTTCCCCTTAGCCATGCCGCCCTGGCAGGTACAGATCAAGAGATTCCTGGATATTGTTATTGGTGGAATTATCGGACTTTGCTCCTTGCCGGTGTGCCTGTTGGCGGCCATCGCCATCAAGCTGGATGACCACGGCCCCATTTTTTATTCCCAGGAACGCATCGGCCTGTACGGTAAGCCCTTTACGGTTTACAAGTTCCGCACCATGCGCACCGATGCCGAAAAGTTCGGGGCTCAGTGGGCCACCAAGAAGGACCCTCGCATTACCCGTGTGGGGCATTTCTTGCGCAAGACCCGCATTGATGAACTACCGCAGATTTTGTGTGTACTGAAGGGCGACATGAGTATGGTGGGGCCTCGTCCCGAACGTGCCGTATTCATTGGCAAGCTCCGTGAGCAGATTCCCTTTTATATTGGACGCCTGAAGATGAAACCCGGTCTTACCGGCTGGGCCCAGGTGCGCCACCATTATGACAATAGTATTGAGGATGTTCAAATCAAGCTGCAGTACGATATGTATTATTACGAGAACATGAGCCTGCTTCTGGATTTCCAGATTCTCGTGCGGACGGTCTATGTGGTTTTGACCGGAAAAGGAGCACAATGATGAGTTAATAGTTCTGAGTTACTAGTTACTAGATAGTCTTAACATAGATGTTTCTGGTATCTAATAACCATGTTCTAGTGACTTTTCGACATTAAATAATGCGGCGAAGCCGCTCTAGTAACTATCAACTATTAACTAGTAACTAAATTATGTACGGCGATAACTCAACACCTGTTTTCCCAGTTAACGATGCTCTCACCATGATCCGTCTCGCGTTGGCCGAAGACGTGCGGACAGGCGATGTGACCAGCGAATGGACTATCCCCGCCGACCAGAGGCAGCATGCCCGCCTGATAGCGAAAGAAGACGGCGTGCTGGCAGGACTCCCTGTGATTGAACTGGTTTTCCAGGAACTGAAGGCAAGCGTGAAGGTGACGCTCCACAAGAAAGACGGTGACGTGGTCAAAAAGGGCGACCTGATTGCCGAAATGGACGGCACCACCCATGAACTCTTGACGGGCGAACGAACGCTCCTGAACTTTATCCAGCAGCTTTCGGGCGTGGCCACGGTGGCCCATACCTTCCAGGAAGCCCTGAAGGGCGGAAAGACCAAGGTGCTGGATACCCGCAAGACGGTGCCCGGTTTCCGCACATTGCAAAAATACGCCGTGCGTGTAGGGGGCGGTTCCAACCATCGCATGGGACTTTTCGACATGGTGTTGGTGAAGGACAACCACATTGCTGCGGCAGGCGGTGTTTTGCAGGCTCTTGAAGTGGTGAAGAAGAACAACAAGCAAGGCCTGATGGTGGAAATGGAAGTGGAAAATTTCGACCAGCTGCGGGCCTTGTTGAACAAGGGCGTAGACGTAATCATGCTGGACAACATGAGCAACGAGATGATGGCCGAGGCCCTGAAGATTATCAAGGAAAGCGGCGACAAGTGCCTGGTGGAAGGCTCTGGAAACATGACGCTGGAACGTGCGAAGGAAATCGCTACCCTTGGTCTTGACTATATTTCGGTCGGGGCATTGACTCATAGTGTGAAGGCTCTTGACATCTCCATGAGGATATAGTCTCTATGTAGAAAAGGAGATGCCCGGTCAAGCCGGGCATGACAAATGGTAGATGAAAAAGAATTTGAAAAAGTCGGATACGGTCTCGTTTGTGGTGGATGTGGGCAACTCCCACACGGTTCTTGGCATATTCAAGGGCGACAAGGTGGTGGACCACTGGAGGCTCACCACCCGCAAGGAAACCACCAGCGACGAGGTGATGAACCGCATTGGCGGTCTTGTCCGTTTTTCCGAAATCAAACCTTCGACTATTACCCACGTGGGGCTTTCGACGGTGGTGCCTGCCCATGAACGCCCGTGGATCAAGGCCCTGCAGACCCTGTTAAAGCGGCCTGTGCAGGTGGTGAGTTCCGACAACTGCCTGGGATGCCCTATCGCCTACCCGAACCCGGCTTCGCTAGGTTCTGACCGTCTCTGCAATATCATCGCCCTTCGGGACCGTGGCTACAAGGATGCCATCGTGGTGGACATGGGAACGGCCACTACTTTTGACGTGATGAAGGATGGCGGCTTTGCTGGGGGTATCATTATTCCCGGTATCAGTGCCAGCTTGGATGTTTTGACCGAGAAGGCGGCAAGGCTTTTACCGGTGAGCATTGAATGGCCGGAACACGTGATTGCCAACAACACCGACGACGCCATCCGCGCGGGTCTCTTGTACGGGTTCATGGCGGAGCTTGAAACCCTGGTGGCCAAAATCAAGGCCGAGATGGGCAAGAAGAAGGTCCCCGTGTTTGCCACGGGAGGCTGGGGCCGCATGGTCATGGGACACAGCAAGGTGATTGACACCTACGACCCCTACCTGACCCTGAACGGGGTGCGCCTGGTTGCCCTTCATGGCAATGGCGCTGCCGATATTGAGGGCGAAGAGGACTGATTCCCTAGAATCTGAAGCCTGCCTGCAGGTGCAACGCAAATCCGTTGCGGAAAACAAGCGAAGAAAAGGAATCCCATTTTTCGGCAAGGGAATAGCCCTTGTTCTTTTCTGTTGTGATGTCTTCGTCGGTATCGGGAATGTCGGGTGGCTCGGGTTCTTCGGCAGGTCCTTTGTCTGGTCCCTTTTCGGTGTGAAAGTGCAGGGGAATAATCTGTTCCATACCGAAGGAGACAAAGAAGGCTTTTGACGGGGATTGCAGTTCGGTGCCTAGCCCCGCCAATGCTCCGACGACATAGCCCTCCTGTTGCCAGGTGCTGGTAGAATGCTTGATGTGGAAGAACCCGGATTTTTCCTTGCGCATGTTTAGCTTGGCTATGTAAGAGGCGTAAAAACCGTCAAGGGTTGCCTTGGGTAGCAGGTGCCAACGGCCCACATTCAGGTTCCACTGGTAGCCCAAACTGGCGTCTAAGATTTTTCCGTCAATGTCGCCATATATGCGGAAAGAACGTTGAAAAACGCTAAAGGAAAGAGTCTTGAGGATAGAACTTTTCAGGGCTCTGTTGGGAGCCAGAGTCTCGTAAAAGCGCCTGCTTTCCCAGGGGATGTTTATTTCCAGGGTCCCGTAAACGGCCCTTGCCGTGAATCGGTCGCCGTCTTGGAACTTGTGCTGGAAGCTTGCCTGGAAAAGGTTTGCGTCTAGTCCCAGGGGCAGGTAGGCGAATCTCTTTTCGCTTGCCTCGTCGCCGTTTTCCCGCATCAGGCCGAACAGCCGGATATCGGCGTACAGGTAGGCGTAAGAAAGTTGGACTTTGTTGCTGGTTCCGTCATAGAGGTAGCGGAAGTCTGTTCCCCAAAAATCAGAGGAATCGCTGAAGGCGTAACCCCACTGGTTTTCGATGTCGGGTGAGGTTTCACTGTAGAAAAATGCCCCTTGCAGTCGATGGCTCAGTAGCCTTGTTCCCGCAGAAAAACTTTTGGCGAGTATGGTAGATTGGTAGGTAGCGTCAATGGTAGGAACGTAATCCTCTTCCCAGTCGGAATGCCAGTGAATTCCCGAAAGTTCAAGGAGTCCGGCGTTGATGGATGCCTTGGCGTAGAGCAAGGAGTCGGGAAGGTGGAAACGGGATGAAACCCCTATGGCAGGAAGTGCGCTAACGTTGGCATCTACGCCAAAGAATTTGAAATCCCTGGAAAGGGATGTGTGTCCTGTAGTGAGAGTTTCTCCTGTCTTCAAATTCCAGGAATAGTTTTTACGGTCGCTGTCGCGGCGGTAACTTAGATGGTAATGACTCTTTCCGACGCTTGCCCCCAAAGCCCAATCCCCTGCCTGCAAGCTGTCGCTGATGGAACAAGTTTTTACAGACGCCTTTGAACCCTTCCAGTCCAACAGAAAAAGCCCGTCGCACTGGACGAGCCCGGAGTTCCAGGCGAACCCCGTGTTTGCAATGAGCAGGGTCGCCAGGAGAACTTTTGTTAGGTTACTCAAGGAACACAAACTTCAAAGCATTCGTTGTAGTAAGTTTCAAAGCATTCGTTAAAGTAGTTTCTGTATTCTAAGCACTCGTCAAAGGAGCTGTATGCAGCACCTCCATCGGTGTAGTTGAAATTATTACACATTATATCTGTATCGCATCCGCCTTCGTCTCTGTCCCAGAAATTGAATCTGATGCCCTTCAGTTTGTCAATCAGTTCCCAAACGTCTTTCTGTTCGAAGTCGGGGAAGATTCTGCCAAAGGTGGGATCCTTGAAGATAATCACGCCCTCGCCGTCGTCGGGGAAGGAACGCGTCCCGTCAAGGAAGCTTATCAATGTTACCGTTTCGGTTCCGGCCTCGTTGGTGAACTTGAAGGTGGTCAGGTCACTGCCATTAAACTTGTAGTACGGAAGGAACGGTTCTGTCCCTTTGACGTTTTCGAAGTACTTGCGAGCATTGACCACGAAGGTTTTTCCCTTGAACGTCACTTCGTAGGGGCCACGGGTGGCCTCTAGTCCCTTGCCTAGATTTTCGATGATGTCCTTTACGTCACTGGTGCTGATGTCTGCGTCGGCACCCTTGCCCACCACGTAGAGGTCGTAGTCCTGGCTTCCCTTTGTCATGCTCTCGTTAAGGCTGTACTGGAATGCGGCACGGATTTCGGTAAGGGCGCTATCCACCAAATTCGGAATGTTTTTCCATTCCTTTTGTTTGTTGCTGTAAATGGAGGTGAATGTTCCGTTTGCACCGATAAGGTTCACGATTTTGACAAGGGCAGCCTTTTGCTTGGCGGTGGGTTCTTCTTCGCCCACGGTGAGTCCATCCAGGTTGTTGATCCAGTCATATTTGCCGTTGTCATCGATTTCCAGATTCATGCTGGTGGCGATGGTGATGGCGGCCTTTGTGGCGAACAGGCCACCCAGGGCTATGCCGAACTCGCTGTTGTCCATTTCGAGGATTTCTTCACCGTCACTGAGCTGCAGCGCGTAGTCGCCTTGAGCCACAATGTATTGCATGTATGTTATGGCGGAATCCACCGTGGGGGCGACTTCCTTTTCAAGGGCGTCCTGAGCGGTCTTGGTAAAGCTCTTGTTCTTGGAAAGAGTGGTTATCATGTCTGTGAAGTCTCCCAAGCTTTCGATGCCGTAGTCGCTGAACCAGAAATCGTAATCGCTGTACAAGTCATTCAGAGTCTTGTTGTTGGCCAGGTCCACAATGGAGGCTACTGCGTAACCCAGTTGGGCGTTGCAGTTTTTGGGAGCCTTGTTCAAAACTTTCTTGTAGGCAGACTTGACTTCGGTACTGAGGGATTTTCCCTTGTCAAAGTCCTTGTCGGCGAATGCCTCAAACAGGTCGATGGCCTTTTCGTTGACCACGTCCAGTGCTTCTAGGACACTCTCGCCATCTTTTGTGTCGCAGGCGGAACGCATGAGACCATTTACTTCGGTGGATGCTGTGGAACCGGACGATTTGATAGTTTGTTCATCTCCTCCATCTTCGGTCTTAGTTTCTTCTTTTTCTGTAGAAGCAGAACTTTTGTCCAGGATGTCGTCAATGTCATCCAGGGAGGCGGAGGACGAACTGTCTCGGGTATCCTCGGGTTCAGAAGAGGAATGGCTGTCTGAAGAACAGGCTGAAAGGGTTGTGATTGCAAGCGATATTCCGAGAATCCAGAAAAATCTCATGAGAACCTCCATTATTTTGTTAAAAGAATATAATAAAAATTGAGAAAAAAAGAAAGGTCCCGGCGAAATCGCCGGGACCTTGTTGTGTATCAAGGAATTTTGTGCAATTTAAGGGGCCTCATGGGGCGGGGCTTCCCGTTCGGGGGGAGGTGTAGGCCCGCTTTCCCGGGGGCCCCGCTTGCCATGATGGCCTTTTTTAAACTTTTCGATGTTTTCTTTCAAGACCTGGCGGAACTTTTCTTGCTGTTCCTTGGTGATAATCTTGTTGATGCTCTTGATGCCTTCGATGCGGTTATCCAGCAGGGCTTTTTGGGCGTCGAGTATTTTGACCTTGGCCGCTTCGATTTGAGCTTCGTCACCGCTGTCCAGGGCATCTTTCAGTTCCTTTTCGGCAGACATCTTTTGTCCGAAGAGTTCCTTGAAGGCCTTGCCGGTCTCTTCGCGGTGTTTGTCCAGGGCGGTCTTTTGCTCCGGAGTCACCTGCAGCAGGGAATCGAACATGGCCGGGTGGGGCCAGTTTTTCTGGAAACCCTTGCCTTCGTGGCCTTTTTTGAAATGGCCTTCGGGCGCTGCCGCCACTTTTTCGGGAGCGTCCATACGGTCGCAAGAATGCTTGGAACAACAGTGCACACTGCAGCATGTGCCGAGGAAGAACCCTACGGCGCAGGCAAGCACGATGAGGCTTGCCACGAATATTTTAACGGAGTTTTTCATTACTTATCCTCCTTTTTTAAGAGATAACTGATGAATTGAAATTCGTCTAAAGATTCCAGGTCGGCATCGCTCTGCCCGAGGTTGCTGTACCAGTTGCTCAGAATGACGGCGCTGTCGGCTTGAGATGCGGCGACGTCGGCTGAAACCATGTCGGATGCGGCGGTCTGGTTCTTGACGGCCGGAGCGGTTTCATTGGCGTCGATAGACCTGAGGAACAGGCTGAAACCCACCAGCAAGAAACTTGCGGCGATGGGAACGGCTGAGAAAAAGCTGAACTTGAGGGTGCGCTCTTTTTCGGCCTTGTCGAGCCGTGCGCAGACCTTGTCCCAGGAATCTTCCCTAGGCGTAATCCGTTCCATTTTGGAAAAGTCGATGGAATCACGCATTTTTCTGTTTCCTTGTCAAAAAGTCCTTTACAAAGTGCCTCGCCCTGCTGAGCCTTGCCTTGATGGTTCCGTCGGGCATGCGGTAAATCTCTGTCAAATCCTTGATGTCTAGCCCCTCGGCGTCCTTGAGCCAGAGCATGCTCCGGGTTTCGGCGGGCAGCTGGTTTAGCCCTAGGGTTAAAAGTTCTGTATCAAACTCCTGTTCCTTTTCTTCTGTGCCCAGGGCGCTTTCGACGATAGTGTCCCAGTTTTCTTCTTCCAGTTCGGCGTGCCTACGCTCTGCCCGGAGTTTCATGAGGCGGGCGTTGACGGTGAGCCTGTAGAGCCAGGTGCCGAGATTGCTCTCGCCACGGAATTTCTGAACGGATCTGGGCACCTGGACAAAGACATCCATCAGTATGTCTTCGGCCTGGTCCCGGTCCTTGAGCATCCGGAAGGCGAGATTCAACACATGGCCGCTATGTTCTTGCCAGAGTATGGCAAGAGCTTCGCGGCTGCCGCTTTTCAAGCCGTTCAAGACACCTCTTTCGTTCATTCTACTATTTGGATGTGCGGGGGTGGGGGATGGTTGCAAAAAAATATAAATTTTGCGAAAAATTCAAAAAACGCCTAAAGTAATCTACTGGAGCCAATATGAAGAGACTTTTTGTCGCCCGTTGGGTCGCCTTCGGCCTATTTGCATCCTTGTTAGTCTCATGTTCCAATGTGGATTCCTCTACCAGTGTGTCGGAGGATTGCTGCAAGGATCCTTTTGCCATAGAGAACCTGACTCTCCGGGAAAAGGTGGGCCAGATGTTTTTGGTGCGGCCGGAGGCCCTGGACACGAGCATCCACTGGAAAAGCTATACGGAGCTTCCGGATTATGGCCTGCAGGAGGTGAACCGGACCATGCTTGCGGTAAACGAGAATTACCCCATCGGTGGCATGATTCTCTTTGCCCACAACATAAAGGACAAGTCCCAGCTGGCTACCTTTATCGAAGATATCCGGAAACTGAAGGGTTTGCCCCTGCTTGCCATTGACGAGGAAGGCGGTCGGGTGGCCCGCATTGCCAACAACGGAACCTTTGATGTTCCCAAGTACGAAAGCATGGCCGCCGTTGCCGAGGCCGGCGACCCGAGCGAAGTCTATAAGATGGCCTTTACCATCGGTTCCTATGTTCGGGAGTATGGCTTTGACATTGACTTTGCGCCGGTGGCCGACGTGAACACCAACCCGGAAAACATCGTGATTGGCCCCCGTGCATTTTCGGACACCCCGGAAGTGGTGGCCGACATGGTGCAGGCCTACTTGCAGGGGCTTGACTCTGCAAAGGTGGTGGGAACCCTTAAGCATTTCCCGGGCCACGGCGACGTGAAGGCGGATACCCACACGGGATACGTGGCTACCCAGAAGACCTGGGAGGAAATGAAGACCTGCGAGATGGTTCCTTTCAAGGCGGGAATCGATGCCGGAGCCCAGATGATTATGACCGCCCATATTGCCGCCCCGAAGGTGACGGGAAACAACCTACCCTCCACCCTTTCGCCGGTGATTTTGCAGGAGAAATTGCGGGGTGAACTGGGCTTCAAGGGCATCATCGTGGCCGACGCCATGGACATGGGTGCCATCGTGCAGGAATACGGTGTAGAAGAATCCGCCGTAAAGGCGATTCAGGCGGGAATCGACATTGTGCTTTGCCCTCTTGACTTTGTAAAGGCTTTTGATGCCGTGATGGCGGCGGTGGAAAAGGGAGAAATCAAGGAATCTCGCATAGACGAAAGCGTGCGTCGGATTCTAGAACTGAAAAAGAGCATCAAGAGATAGGCATGCCCATTCTTTCTGCAAAGAACCTGCTTTTGCGCATCGGGGCGAACGCCCCCCTGTTGGACAACGTGTGCTTTGATATCGAGGCCGGAGACCGGATTTGCCTGGTGGGCCGAAACGGTTGCGGCAAGAGCACCTTGCTGAAGGTGCTTACAGATGAAATGGAGGTGCAGTCCGGCGAGGTCATCAAGAAGTCTGGCTTGCGGATTTCCCGAATGATCCAGGAGATTCCCGCCCACATGGAGGGAACCGTGCGGGACGTGGTGATGGAGCCGCTTTTGCTGTCGGGCACGGCCCGCACGGGTGGCTCCGGCGAAGACGGTGCCGACGAGGGCCAGCACAATGCCCATGCCGAGGCGGTCCTCGGCAAGACGGGCATTGATGCCGACGCTTTGTTCGACAGCCTTTCCGGCGGGCAAAAGCGTCGCGTGCTCTTTGCACGGGCCCTCGCTCAGGACCCGGATCTGCTTTTGCTTGACGAACCTACCAACCATCTGGACATTCCCGCCATACAGTGGCTGGAGGGAATCGTCACCCGCCTGAACTGTGCCGTTCTTTTTGTGAGTCACGACCGGGCCTTTGTCCGGAGGGTAGCATCCCGAATTTTTGACCTGGACCGTGGCCGCGTGCGTTGCTGGGATTTCCCCTACGACAAGTTCGTGCAGTTTCGGGACCAGGCTCTGGCCGAAGAGGAAAAGGCCAACGCCCTTTTTGACAAGAAACTGGCCGAAGAAGAAGTCTGGATCCGCAAAGGAATCCAGGCCCGCCGTACC
Source organism: Fibrobacter sp. (assembly GCA_017503015.1). Classification (NCBI taxonomy): domain Bacteria; kingdom Pseudomonadati; phylum Fibrobacterota; class Fibrobacteria; order Fibrobacterales; family Fibrobacteraceae; genus Fibrobacter; species Fibrobacter sp. The sequence continues at coordinate 27,984 of JAFVTX010000044.1, forward strand.
AGGAACGAGGGCCGGGTCCGCGCCCTCATCAAGATGCGTGAAGAACGGGCGGCCAGGCGCTCCCGGGTAGGGAACGTGAACATGCAGATTACCGAGGCGGAAAAGTCCGGCCGCCTGGTGGCACGCCTTACCGACGTGAACTATTCTTACGGCGGCTCGCCCTTGATCAATAACCTCACCACGGAAATTTTCCGTGGTGACCGCATAGGAATCGTGGGGCCCAACGGTTCGGGAAAGACCACGCTCTTGCGGTTGATTTTGGGAGAACTTGCGCCGGAAAGCGGAATGGTTCGGCTGGGGACGAACCTGCAAGTGGCCTACTTTGACCAGATGCGGACCAGGCTTCGGGAAGACAAGTCCCTGGTGGAAAACATCGGCGACGGTCAGGCCTACATCACGTTGAACGGCGTGAAGCGTCATGTGCTGAGTTACCTGCAGGATTTTCTGTTTTCGGCGGACAGGGCCCGAGGCCCTATTAGTGCTTTGAGCGGCGGTGAACGGAACCGGCTGTTGCTGGCTTGCCTCTTTAGCCACCCCAGCAACGTGCTGGTGCTGGACGAACCTACCAACGATTTGGACATGGAAACTCTGGACCTGCTGGCGGATTTGATTGCGGACTATAAGGGAACTGTTTTGACGGTGAGTCACGACCGGGCTTTTTTGGATTCGGTGGCTACGGAGATTCTGGCCATCGAAGAAAACGGGAATGTTTTTGAAGCGGTGGGTGGTTACAGCGATTACGAGGCCAACCGAAAACAGCGTGAAAAGGAAGCCGCCAGCGCAGCCCGTGCCTTGGCCGAAAGGGAACAGACTCGAAACCAGCAGGGCTCCGTCGCTGCGAGAGCTACCCCTGCCGAGGCGCCAAAAAAGAAAAAGCGCAGTTACAACGAGGAGCGGGAATACGCCGCCCTGCCTGAAAAAATCGAGACTCTGGAAGCGGAAATCGCCCAGCGCCAGACGGAACTTTCGAAGCCCGAAGTTTATACCAATGCGGCCCGGATTGTGGAGCTACAGGGCGAAATTGCGGAAAGGGAGGCTGCTTTGGAACGCGCTTACGAGCGTTTTGAGGAATTGGACGCCCTGGGATAGTCGGACGAGCCTGTGATTTAAGTCACAATCGTATTTTTTTATTACATTTTGGGCAGATGGGAAATCATAAGAGGTCTATTATGATGAAAAAGATGATTTCGTTTGGCGCGCTATGCGCTCTGGTTTCTACCGTTTCTGCCGCAACTACGGTCTGGACTGAAGACGGTCCCGGTGAAAAGGCTCCGGCGTACTGGCTGGATTATGTGTATCCAGACAAAACTACGCTTGCCTCTGTCGACACGTCCACTACTGCTGAGAATGTGAAGGTCGCAGTAATGCATGCTTCGGCAGGATCAACCGATAATGGGGCCGGATTTGGCTTTGCCTGGGCGCAGAACTCTTCTTACCAAACGATTCCCGTAAACCTTTCTGCTTACAAGGGAGTTTGCTTGACTTATAGTGCTACAACTCGCTTGCGTATGGATTTTAAGCAGTCCAACCTGGAATCAAGTAGCAACTTCTATGGTACGGAATTAGATTCGACAAATGGATTTAAAAAGGTTTTTATCGCTTTTAATGAACTAAAGCAGGGCTGGACTTCGTCTCCAAGAATTTCGTGGGATGTGACGAGTCAGAAAGGAGTGCAGTTCGGCTACAAGAAGGGATTTGTGACGAATTCAGCCAACACTTCCATCTTCCAGTTGAAAAGTTTTATCCTTGGCAATGAATGTGAAACCTTTGCCCCAGTCCTGGTAGAAGGTGTCGAAAGCCCTGGTTCTTTGACCTTGAACGAGGGGAACGTGCATTCTCTGGACTTGACGGAAATTTTTGTGGACCCCGATGGCGAGGCCCTTACCTACACGGTGTCGATTTTGGCGGAGAATGCGGGTGACGTGGTACTTGCCGATGACCAGTACAATACCACTCATGTGCTGAATCTGAAAACAGGCTATAATCCTAAGGGTGGTGCCAGGGTGACTGTTACGGCGAAAGATCCGACCAACAAGACTGCTGTCTATGAACTGGATGTAACTACGGTTGACGGAGAAAATGCTCCGGTGGCTGTAAATGACAGCTACACGACCCAGGAAGAAAAGGCCTTGAGCGTCGATTTCAGGAATTTCGTGACGGTAAATGATGACGATGCCGATGGCGACAAGTATGTGCCAGAACTCGTTACGTCGGTTAGTCACGGAACCCTGGATTTTGACGTAGAAAATGGGGGATTTACCTATACCCCGGCAAAGGATTTCTTTGGCGAAGACGCTTTTACGTACCAGTTGAAGGAATTGCCCCGTGATGGAGATGACAGCTACGAAGTCAAAACGAGTAACGTGGCTACGGTAACTATTTCCGTTACGAATGTAGATGACCCCATCCAGGTGGAAGTGGTTAATCCGACATTCAAGATAGGTTCGGACGAATACGAACTGATGAAAGATACGGTGGAAGTGGATGAAGACTTCAGTTCGCTTACGGTCAAGATTTCCACTACCGATGTTGTCTTTAGCGACCCGGACGTGACTGCAGCGTCGTTGCAAGTGAAGGCGATGTCTAGCGGGGTTGTGAGTGTTGATGCCGGAGAATACAACGGAAATTATCTGATTAGGGTGGATGCTGTAGAAGATTCAAATGGCGTTGCCAAGGTGACACTGTTTGCAGCTGACAATGGCGATACCGCAAGTGTGTGGTTCTTTGTAAAGGTGAACTCCGTGGTAGATCCACCTGTGGCTGTCAATGACGCCTATACCGTGGTGCAGGATTCCGTGAACAAGATTGCCGCTAGCAAGGGCGTTCTTGCAAACGACGTGAACCCCGACGGAAAGACAACTCTCAAGGCCTATTTGGTGGCAGATGCCAGCAAGGGCAAGGTGACACTTGCCGAAGACGGTTCGTTTACCTATGCTGCGGGCAAGGAGAAAGGCTCTGATTCGTTCACCTACTATATCGTGAATGCCGAAGGAGTTGAGTCTGAACCGGCCACTGTTACGCTGACGGTGGCTCACAAGAATCTGCCGCCCCAGATTGTTGCCGGGGTAGCGGATACCGTTGGAAACCGTCTTAGCTCTTTGACGGAAGATTTCTCTGGAATAAAGAGGTTTACTGCTGCTGAGGTGAAAAGCTGGTTTGCAGACGACGAGGATGCAACTTTGACCTTTACCACACGTACCGATGATAGCTTGCTTGCACCGACCATGGTTTCTGGAGCCTTGCAAATCAAGGCTGTCAAGGATGCCTGCGGTGATGCCCAAGTCATAGTGATTGCTGCGGACACCAAGGGAGCGAAGACGGAACTTGCAATACCAGCGAAAATTGCCTGCGTGAATGACAAACCCGTTCTTGTAAAATATTACGATTCTCTGTATGTAGGAACGGAATCTGTCTTTACAAAGGCATTTGACCTTAAGAAATGGATTTCAGACCCCGATGGGGATGTTCTCAGTTACAAAGTGCTGGGAGTTAGCGGAGCCGAAAATTTTATTTCTTGGACTATAGATGGCGACAACCTGATTTTGTCTTCTTTGGAAGGGGCTTCGTTGGAGCCGAATAAGTTTCTATCCATAAAGGTGGTGGCGTCTGATGCTTCTACAAGCACGACTATGAGTTTTGCCGTGCTTACGAGAGATGCTCCTCCGGCAGGGATTGCACCGCAGGTTGCCGCTGCCAAACTGAATTGGCGGAGAGCAATTGCCACCAATCATGGTGCTGTGGCGCTGTTCGATATGCAGGGCCGCGTGATGTGGAAGGCCAAACTCCCGGTCAGCGAAGCCGACGTGCGTAACGCCGCCGCTCAGGTGCAAGGCAGAAAGATCCTGCAGGTGAATCGCCAGAGCTGGACGATTAAATAGTTCAGATTTCAGAAGTCAGAATTCGGAATTAAAAATTCAGGATTAACAAAGAATGCTCCGCTAAAGCGGAGCATTTAATTTATAAATATTGAAAATTCAGTTCGGAAATCAAATCTGAATTCCGAACTCCGAATTCCTAACTTATTTCACCAGAGCTTCTGTATCCAGTGCGATGAGCAGTTCTTCGTTGGTGGCGACGACCATGGCGGTGGGGGTGCCGTCCTTACTGATGATGTGGCCGGATTCCTTGCCGTTCTTTTCGTTGCGGGCTTCGTCGATCTGGTAGCCGAGAATTTTGAGGTTGTCCATGGCCATCTTGCGGACAAGCTTGCTGTTCTCGCCGATACCGCCGGTGAACACCAGCGCGTCGATGCGGGGGAGAGCCATGGCGATGCCGCCGATTTCGCGGGTGAGCCTGTAGGCGAAGGTTTCGAGGGCGATCTGTGCACCCACGTGGCCTTCGCTTGCGGCCTGCGTCAGGGTGCGCATGTCGTTAGAAAGTCCGGAGAGGCCGAGGAGGCCCGATTCCTTGTTCACGAGCTTGTCAAGACGGTCGATATCATAGCCGTATTTTTTGCTGATGAAGAAGAGGATGGCCGGGTCAAGGGAGCCGGAGCGGGTGCCCATGATGAGGCCCTCCAGCGGGGTAAAGCCCATGGTGGTATCAACGCACTGGCCGTTCAGAATGGCGGAGCAGCTGGAACCGTTACCGAGGTGAGCCGTGATGAAGCAGCAGTCTTCCGGCTTCTTGCCCAAAATCTTGGCGGCTTCGCCGGTCACGAAGCGGTGGCTCGTGCCGTGTGCGCCGTAGCGGCGAATCTTGTCTTCTTCGTAGAACTTGTAGGGGATGCCGTAGAGGTAAGCCTTGCGGGGCATGGTCTGGTGGAAGGCGGTGTCGAACACGGCGACCTGCGGGAGGCCCGGGAAGAACTTGGTGGCGCATTCCATACCGGTGGCGTGTGCGGGTTCGTGGAGCGGGGCGAACAGCGTGATGCTGCGGATGTAGTCAATGACTTCCTGCGTGACGTGCTCGCTCTTGACGTACTTGCCGCCGTGCACCACACGGTGGCCGATGGCTTCAATCGTGTCGGTGAGCTTCTGTTCGGCGAGGAACTTCTGCACTTCGGCAACGGCTTCGGCGTGAGTCGGGCAGTCGAAATTGAAGTCGATGTTTCCGACCGGGCCCTTGGCCTTGACGTGGCCATTTACGCCGATATTTTCGACGAGGCCGCTGGAGATGGACTGTTTGGTCTGGGTGTCGATAACGGCGAACTTGACCGAGGAACTGCCGCAATTGAGAACGAGTACGCGCATAATTACTTAGGGGTTAGGATTTAGGGCCTAGGGGCTAGGGGCGTCATCCTGAGCGGAGTCCGTAGGACGAAGTCGAAGGATCTAGACCGGATATTTTAATTAGCATTGGGAATAATAGCATTTTGGCTTGGTGTTGGCTTTTGGGGTACGAAAAAAACTAAATTCAAGGCGATGTTCAAGAAAATCGCAGAGTTTGATAACCGTGTGTCGGTCTACTGGACCAACCGGCATTTCTCGGAGAAGGTAAACGACCGGCTCCGTTTTTATGTGCGGCTTGGTGACGGCTACATCTGGGGCGCCTTTGCCCTGTTCGTTCTTGTGATGGTGGGTTGGGAGAAGTTTTTGCCCATTTTGTGGCAGGCCCTGATGGCCCTGGCGGTAAGCCTCATTATTTACGAGGTGGTAAAGCTGAACACCAAACGGCCTCGCCCCTTTGCCGCAAATCCGCAAATCAAGGCGGAAGTGCCGCCCCTGGACAAGTACAGTTTCCCTTCGGGGCATACCATGAACAACTTGGCAGTGGCCAGTGCCGTCTTTTACGGCGTGCCCCGGTACGGCTGGGTTATGCTGATTTTGCCCTTGACCTGGGGGCTCTTGCGGGTGTACTTTGGCGTGCACTGGCTGACGGACATCTTGTGCGGCTTTGTGCTGGGTATCGTGAGCTTTGTGCTGGGGCACCTGCTGTGGATAATGATTTTCTAGACGTAATGACAAACGATTTTGTAAGCGCCCAGGACTTCTTTGAATCTCTCGCTCCCGACGAGCGGGTTTACCTGCTGGTGCGGCACGGTGAACGGAACCATATCACGCCAAACGATCCGGATTATGGCGCCCACGTGGGTCTGACGGAGCGTGGGCGGGAGCAAGCCCTTGGTTTGGGCCGGGTTGTCTCTGCTAGTGGCAAATCGCCTGCCGATGTGTGCTTTTTCTCTAGCCCTGTGGGGCGTTGTGTGGAAACGGCCGAATATATCGGCAAGGGTTGCGGTGTCAAGAACTCCGAGGTGGAAAAACTGGACTGCCTGGCGGAATACTTTGTTCAGAATTACGCCGCCTATGAGGCTGTGCTGCGTGCTGGCTTTTACGAGGGTATCTGCGAGTGGCTGGCGGCCAATTCCCGCGAAGCAGAAGTGACGGAAACGCAAGACGCAGATGCTCCTTTTTACCCCCTGGCGGAACGCTCCGAGGAGATGCTTTCCATGATGCTCGAAAAGGGGCATGCCCGTTTTAACGTGTTCGTGACCCACGACGCCTGGGTGGTGCCCTGCCTTACGCACTTTTGCGGCCTGAAATTTACGCCCCAGCGTTGGATGAATTTTTTGACCGGGATGGCGGTAGTGGTCGGCAGCGACGGCCTGACTGTCCGGCGGATTGTTCCCGTGACGGCACTCCCTACGGGGTGGCTCCTTTTTTAGGGGTTTTGCCCGACCGGTCCATTTACTTTGGATGTGTTTTATATACATTTTGTCCAATGACCTTAACCTATCTGTAGATATTAAGAGGTTCTTTATGGGTTTTAATTTCCGCGGGCTGGCCTTTAAGCAGTCCATGATGATCTTGGCGGCTATTACGGTCGTGTTTGGCTTGATTTTTGCCATCATGGGCCAAAAGACTCAGGACATACTGAACAAGATTACCATCGAAAACGGTGAGGAAACCAGCCGGGCCAATGTGAACTACATTGACAAGCTGTTCAATTCAGGGAAACTTGTGGGTGATGACATTGCAGAAACCCTAGGCAAGAGGAGAATGGCCAAGGCGGATTTGGATACCTTCCTGTTGCATTCCCTTACCAACGCCCGTAACCTGATTCCCCAGATTGTGGCTGTGGTGCTGGCCTATGAACCTGGCATGGGCCCGGAAACTCCCAAGGGCGAATTCATGCGTCTTGCCCGCTTTACCGAAAACGAAATCCGCCTGGTTACGGGAGCCAATTACCAGGACAAGGAATGGTATTCCAGCACCAAGGAAGGTAAGACCAGCCGTTGGCAAGAACCTTTTATCGGTGAGTTCGTTCCCGAACCCATTGCCGTCTATACCGTCCCTATTTTCCAGAAGGATAAAAATGGCGATGACGTTTTGGCGGGCGTTCTGGCCGTCGATATGTCTATCGAGTTCCTTAAAGACGAAATCGCGACGATTCCCGTTTCCAACGGGGGCTATGCCCTGATCACCTCGGAAAATAATGTGGCTGTCGCTTACCCTAAAAGCATTGCCCAAGGGAAAAGAAATCGTGAAATAGTGGTCAAGGAAATCCGCGGCAACAGCACCGTTGACTTTGACAGGAAAAATAGGGACCCAAGCGGGCTGTTTATGGGAACGGTGGCCGGCGGAGAAGAATCGGCCGTTTACTACACCAAAATCAACTCCAACAATTGGACATTTATGGTGGTGTGGCCCGTCCAGAAGTTTTTACAAGACCAGAGAGACACCCGCAAGCTTTTCTTGATACTTGCCCTGGGTGGTTATGGCGTTATCCTTGTCATCATCTTGTTGATTTCTTTCAGAGTGGCAAAGCCTCTCAAGGAGCTCGTTTTTGCGGCAAAGAAACTTGGCGGTGGAAATTTCGATGTGGATATTCCGAAGGTGTCTGGCCGTGACGAGGTGGCGGAATTTGCGACGGCTTTCTCGAATATGCTTTCTACGCTCAAGGCGCATATCGAAAAAGAGAAAGACATGAAACGGATTGAGCGGGAGCTGGATCTTGCCCGCAATATTCAGCTTTCCATGTTGCCCGGAGCCGAGCGCGACGAAAATTCCGAAGACGACCGCCATGAACTTGCCCCCTTCTTGCTCCCCGCAAAAGAAGTGGGAGGCGATTTCTACGATTTCTTCAAGATAGACAACGACCATCTTTGCGTGGTGGTGGGCGATGTTTCCGGAAAGGGCGTCGCAGCGGCTCTGTTCATGATGGTGGCTCGAATAATCCTTCGTACCATGTCGAAGAACTTGAAGTCCGTAGTGGATGCTTTCAACAAAACGAACTATGCCCTGGCAAAGCGGAACAATTTGATGATGTTCGTGACGGTCTGGGCGGGAATTATCGATTTGCGCACGGGGCATGTGGAGTTCGCCTCCGCCGGACACAATCCTCCTGCGGTCCGCCACGAAGACGGCTCGGTAGAGTTTATCCCTAGCCGCTCGGAACTGGTCATGGCGGCTATGGAAGATACTGTATATACCAAGCAGACCTATGACCTCAAGAAAGGCGATACCCTGTTCCTCTATACCGACGGCGTGACGGAAGCGACCAATGACAAGGATGAACTGTTCGGCAACGACAGGCTTCTGGATGCCTTGAAAAGGGGTGGCCGGCAGAACACTTCTGACACGTGCACGCAGGTCAAGAGGGAGCTGGACGGCTTTGTGCAGAAGGCTCCGCAGTTCGATGACATTACCATGCTTGCTGTTAAGTTCAACGGAAGCGACGAACCCGTATGGGAACGCTACGAAAAGACGGTGAACGTGGCCGAAAACGACAAGGGCGCTCTCAAGTCCTTTGTGCAGGATATCCTTACTCCTATGGACGGAGCAAAGAAATTGCAGATGCAGGACGCCTGGGAACGTTACGAGAAGATTGTGGACGTTGTTCCCGAGAACCAGGATATTCTGACGGCGTTTGTGGAAGGGATTCTTGCCCCCATGGAAGGTTCCATGAAGTCCCAGATGCAAATCAATATCGCCATCGATGAAATCTACAGTA
>JAFVTX010000045.1 GCA_017503015.1 Fibrobacter sp.
GTGTGGCAGAAGGCGATAAGAAGGCCAAGGACAAGCTGACCGAGGCCGCCACCCGTTTTGTGGCCCCCCTCACCTTCGCGTCGCTCTCCAAGTGCCCCGTTTACCTCAAGGATGGCGCCGTCGAGGCTCGCCCCTTCCAGCACATCGACTTTCCCCGCTGGGCGGACCTCTACCTGGTGGTCCCCTGCACTGCCAACGCCATCGGAAAATTCGCCTACGGCCTGGCCGACGACCCCGTGTCCCTCTGCTTCATGAGCTGCACCTGCCCCCGCCTGCTGGCCCCCGCCATGAACGTAGCCATGTACAACTCCCCGGCTGTCCAGCGGAACCTCCAGACCCTCCGCTCCTTCGAGAACACCTACGTGCTGGAATCTCCCGCGGGCGAACTGGCCTGCGGCGAGGTAGGCTCCGGCCGCCTGATGGAACCCGCAGAAATTGTAAGCTTTATTGAAAAGTTAGACGAAAGACGAAAGACGAAAGACGAAAGAAATGTCGAAAAAAATCTTTCGTCTATAGTCTATAGGGAAGAAGTCCCGTCCTCTCGTCTATCTAAGGGGGGAAGCCTCCCCCTCGTGGGCACTTCGTCGCCCACTACCCCCTCTAGCGGGGGACACCCCCGCAACGCCTCCGCCGCACCTCTCGCAAGCGACGCCCTACCCGAGCAGGACCCGTCCCTCCCTGGATACGGACGCCGGGTGCTCATTACGGCGGGCCGCACCGAAGAGGCCATCGACCCCGTCCGCTACATCTCTAACCGTAGCAGCGGCAAGACGGCGGTGGCGCTTGCCTCCGTGTTCCTTGCCAACGGATATTCCGTAGAGGTGGTGGCAGGCCCTATGGAAGCGGAATTCCCGGGCGGCGCCGCGGTCCACCGCGTTCGCAGTGCCTGCGAAATGCACCGGGCCGTCATGGAACGCCTCTCGGGTGCAGATGCCCTGGTGCATTGCGCCGCCGTGGCCGACTACCGCCCGAAAGACCCCGCCCAAAGCAAGATCAAGGACAGCAGGAGCCAGCTGGTGCTGGAACTGGTGCCGAACCCGAACATTTTGCGGGACAGCGTCGCCGCCAAGAAGCCAAACCAGGTGGTGGTGGGCTTCGCCCTGGAGACGGACCATTTTGAAGAACACGCCCAGGAAAAATTGCTCAAGAGCGGCGCCGACGCCCTGCTGTTGAACGCCCCGGTGGCCAAGGACAGCGGCTTTGGCTTCGACAATGTGAACTACGCCCTGGTGACGCCGGGCAAAGATATTCCCGAAATGCAGATGGGTTCCAAGGTGGAACTGTCGGAAACTATTGTAGATTTTGTGAACCGCAAGCTGGAAGAACGCCATGGCTGAGGAATTCGATTTCAGTGCACTCCGCAGTTACCTCCAGGGACAGATGGACCTGGGGGATTCCGAGGTGTACCTGGACGAACCCTGGACACCCAAGAAACGCGTGGCCGCTCCCGCCGCTCCGGCAGCGGCGCCGTCCAGACCCGCCGCTTTCTCTGCTCCTGCCGCTTCCGCTGTGCCGCCTCCGCGTCCTGCGACCAGGCCGCAAGTGGTGCAGCCATCGCAACCCCAGGCACCTGTATTCATGTCCGATGCGATGCCTGCCCCCCGTTCCGTTTCCCGGACTGCAAGCCCCTTCGAGTCGGCCGCTTCCCTCCAGGACTTTTACGTACAAATTAACAACGAAAAAGTTTATGCGGGCAAAACCCTCTACCGTTATGAGGGCCCTGAGCATCCGGCGGTATTGCTTCTGTTCCAGGCCCCTCACGCCGAAATTCCGGCGGGCCATTTCTTCGAAAGTTCCGTAGCGGAAATGCTCAGGCGCATGTTCGCTAGCCTGAATGTCGCTCCCGAATCCATCGGAGTCACCTTCTTCTACAAGCTGCCGGAATCCAGGAATTTCCCGCCTCTGCTGGAGGCGGCGCTCCGCAAGATGCTCGCCAAGGAACTCTCCCTGCTCGTGCCTCCCACCATGGTGACCTTCGGGGAGCCCCTGTTCCATCAGGTCTTTGGCAAAGGCAAGAACTTCATGGAATCCGCCGGTACCGACCTGGAATTCGCAGGCGTCAAGACCTGCGCACTGGTAGATGCCTTCGCCATGGAAGGCGACAAGCAGCTCAAACTGCTGACCTGGAAAACACACCTGCCCAAGTGCTCCTACTTTAAGCGTTAAGTAAAGACACTAATTGTCGTGGGTCCATTCTATATTCCTGATAGTCAAAAGGGGATTTTAAAGCTGAAATTGCCTTTTTTAGACCAAAATTGTCAATTTTATTCGTTTTAGTCCATTGTGACGAACTATTTTCTGTATTTTAGTCCATTTTGTTGAATAAAAATATATATTTTAGTCCATTAAGAGGTGTCTTATGGACGAAAAAAAGCTACTACAGGTTCTTGCGGAACAGAAAGAAGAAATCACAACCAGGCGTGATTCCTGGGTGTCTCGTAGTGAAGAAGCCCTGTTTGAAATGGATAGTTCGCTTGCGCAGGTGGTCATCGGTGTTCGCCGCAGTGGAAAATCGACGATATGCCACAAGGTGCTGCAAGATCACGACATCAACTATGCTTATGCGAATCTAGATGACGATCGTCTGATGTCGCTTACCGTTGAAGATTTGAACACGCTTCTGCTTTGCCTTTATCAGCTCTACGGTACGGACCTACAGTATATCCTCCTCGACGAAATTCAGAATGTCGATGGATGGCACTTGTTTGTGAACCGTCTTTTGCGACAGGGATTACACGTGTTTGTTACAGGCTCCAACGCAAAGCTGCTGAGTAGCGAACTTGCAACGCACTTGACCGGACGTTACAACGAAATACGCCTTTATCCGCTTTCGTTTGCGGAATACTGTTCCTTTCATCAGGTAAATCTGCAAGATGTTACGACTAAGGCAGTGGCCGCTCGTAAATCGGCCTTCCTGGAATATCTGCAATATGGTGGGTTCCCGGAACTGCAAAACATTAACAACAAACGTGCTTACATACAAAGTTTATTTGACTCTATAATACTAAAGGATATTGCGGGTCGATTCAAAATCCGCCATGCCGAGGTACTCCGTACCATCGCGAATCACATAATCAACAATTCTTGCCAAGAGGTCAATTACAAATCCCTGGCGGAAAATTTTGGACTGAACAGCACCACGACCGCAATAAAATACGTGGACTATCTTAAACAGGCTTTCTTGATTGGGCTGTTGAGCAAGCATTCGTTCAAGAGTAAAATCCGGCTCCGTAACAGCAAGGCTTATGTGATTGATACGGGATTTATCGCCAATCGTGAAAACGCCCTCTCGCAAGAGATTCTGGGCTGGCGACTTGAAAATATGGTTTACATCGAACTGTTGCGTCGAGCCGCGAAGGAGTTCGATGACGTGTATTATTATAAGCCGTCGTCGCAATCTAAAGAAGTCGATTTCATTGTTTGCAGACAAGATAAAGCAAAGGAACTCGTGCAAGTCGCTTACGAGATTGATTCTGCCAAGACATTTAACCGAGAAACCTCGGCCTTAATCCAGGCTTCAGATGCGCTCAAGTGCAATGAACTAACATTGGTTTGCTTCGATGAAACTCGGGATGAAGTCGTGAAAGACAAGACTATTCACATAAAAAATGCTCTGGAGTGGAACCTTGGTTCTGAAAAGTGAAGAAAAATAGGCCTTCGGGCCGTTTTTTTGTTCCTTTTTGAAAAAATTAGATTATATTGGTAAGAAAAGAGGCTTTTATAAGGTAATCGCATTTTTGACATAAGTTTGAGCTTTGCTCTTGGCTTTCAATCGAAATCGGCAAAATTTTGAATATACGGAAGACTAAGCTGCATTGGCTCGCGCCACATGGCGTGGGTTTTTGCGTTTATTCCGTATAGGTTTTGCCGAACCGCGATTGAGTAAATTGCATGAACTCCACGCTTTTTTTGTGGAATTCTTGTGCCCGAGAGCAAACGACATCTATTGTCGTCGGTTCGTTTTATATTAAGAATGGTCGGCAAAACCTGTGGATAAATGCGAGGATCTATGATAAATAAACTTCTTGAAAAATTGCAAATGTTGGGTGTCGAAATGTGGTTGAAATCGCTCAAAATGGAAATTTTTGTCAAATCAATCTGCAAGAGGGAGATGAAGTGACATATTATTGCAAAAAATGCGGAAAGCCTTATGAGGGCTCAAACGCCATTATGTTTATGAGAACGTGTTCGTGTCTGCAAGGTGGCAAGTGCGAACCGTACCAGGGCCTTGAAACTGGTCCGTACCATTGTCGTAAATGTGGAATTCCTCTCCGCGATTTGTTCTCTCTTGTCAACAGGACTTGTCAACGGGATGGCAACAAATGCGAACCTTATGAAGGCCGACAATCGGTTGGCCCTTGGGTTTGCAAAAAGTGTGGGCGCACGCAAAAAGATATGTTTGCCCTAGTCAATTCAACCTGTAATTCCGGCAACGGGAAATGCGAACCGATTTGACAATTTAGAATAGAAATGTGCAATAATGTAAACAAAGGAAGAAAATAATGTCTAATCAGAATGCAACTAATCAAAAAAATAAGATGCAATTAACACAAAAAATGGAAGAAAAAAATTCTTTTAGTAAACGATTAGCAGAAGGTGCTAACAATTTTAAAGACGTTAGTGAGTCATTGAAAAGCATAAGTGAAAATTTAGGGAACCCAATAAACAAATTGTCATCTTTCTTTACAAAAAAGAAAAATACAACTACGCCAAAAGAAAAAAAAACGAATAATTCTTTTGTAGAAGACAAAGCTTCACATCTACCTGCAAATGAGTCTGTTTTAAGCGTAGAAATTACATCAAAAGAGAAGAACGAAGTGCCTTCGCAAGAAATATTAGTAAGAATAGATGAAGATCCTTTTACTCAATTGGAAGATGTTCTTAATCCTGTAAACATTGGTGAAAAGCATGATAAGGCATTGACCAAAGCCATTGAATCTCAATTAAAAATTCTTTCTGTTATAAGAACGCCGACTCTTCTAGGACAAACATACAATCTAATTCTTTCAGCAATAA
>JAFVTX010000046.1 GCA_017503015.1 Fibrobacter sp.
AGAACAGTCTTCCTCCAGCGAAACGGTTGAGGAGTCTAGCAGCTCTGAAGCAGAGTCCTCCTCCAGCGAAACGGTTGAGGAGTCTAGCAGCTCTGAAGCAGAGTCCTCCTCCAGCGAAACGGTTGAGGAGTCTAGCAGCTCTGAAGCAGAGTCCTCCTCCAGCGAAGTGGTTGAAGAATCCAGCAGTTCCGAGGAAAGTTCAAGCAGCGGGGCAGAATCTAGTAGTTCTGTCGAAGAAAGCCCCTGCATTGCCTTTGTGAACGGTGTCGGGGGCTATGCGGAACACTGCTATAATTCTGGTTTGAACAATATGACTGCGGAAACATGCTACACTATTTCCCCCACACGTCCAGGAAGTTTACAGTGGATGAATACGGATGCTTCAAATAGGGAATGGTGGGTGGAAACCTCCTGCTTAGACTTTGTTCCTCCCAGCTCCAGTTCTGCAACAACCATTGTGTCTAGCAGCTCTAGTGCAAGTAGCCCAGAAGCATTCGTAGCGGAACTGCAGTCGCAATTAAAGGTTTCCTTCGCTCACAACAGCCTTGCGATTTATGCGCCTAGAGAATCTTTAGTTCGCGTACAGGTGTTCGATATGCTGGGCAATCGCGTGAAGACTTTCCAGGAAACCTTTGCTGGTAGTAGGAATGTTTCCCTTCAAGGTCTCCCGCAGGGCAGTTACATGGTCCGCGTTGTGACCGGAAGTTCTGCAAAGACCAGCCGTATCAACATACGGTAAGTCTTTTGCCGACGGTGACTGGAGCTTACAAGTGTGTAATGTGGAGTGTGTAGTGAGAAATGAATAATTCCACATTCCCCTAACCCCTAGATCCTAGCCCCTAACCCCTAATCACTATTTACTATCTTTGGCCCGTATGTTTTTGAAGGGCGTGAAAGATGGGTTACCCATAGGCATCGGCTATTTTGCGGTGTCCTTCTCTTTCGGCATCGCCGGCTCCAAGTTCATGTCTTGGTTCTTGGTGACCTTCATCTCCATGACCAACTTGACTTCGGCGGGGCAGTTTGCGGGCCTTAACATCATGGTGGATGCCGCCGGCACTTTTTTGGAGATGGCTATCGCCACCTTCTTTATCAACCTGCGCTATTCCCTGATGGCCATTACCCTTTCCCAGAAAGTCTCGTCTGATTTTACGACGCCTTACCGCCTGCTTCTGGCCACGGGAATCACCGACGAAATTTTCGCCGTGTCCATGGCCCAGCAAAATCGCGTGACTCCCCGCTATTTCTTTGGCCTGATGGTGCTGCCCTATATCGGCTGGTCCCTGGGGACGCTCACGGGGGCTGTGTCAGGAGAGATTCTACCTTCCTGGATTACCAATGCCCTGGGCGTTGCCTTGTATGGCATGTTTGTGGCCATTGTGGTGCCCCCCTGCAAAAAACATCTGTCCACATTGATTGTCGTTGTTGTGGCTATCGCCTTGAGTCTTGCATTCAAGTATGTCCCTGTGCTGCAGGGCGTATCTTATGGTTTTTCCATCATCATCTGTGCGGTAGTAGCTTCTCTCTTTGGGGCCATGTTCTTTCCGGTCAAGGAGTCAGACGATGAACCTTAGGGAATATTTTGCCTTCTTGATGGTTATGGCGGGGGTGACCTTCCTTTTGCGGGCAGTCCCCTTTGTGCTTTTGAAAGGGAAGCTGAGCAATCCCTTTGTCAAGTCTTTCTTGGCCTACATCCCCTGCACGGTACTTGCCGCCATGACGGTGCCTGCCATCTTCTATTCTACGGATTCCATGCTGTCGGGCGTGCTTGCTCTTGTAACGGCCGTGGTGGCATCCCTGTTCCGTTTTGGGCTGGTGGGCGTTGCCCTGGTGGCCTGCTGCACGGTGCTTTTTATAGACGGCCTTTGGCCCATGTTCTTTTAATAATCTAGATTGGTGTGGCTTATGGAATTCGGGCGTTTTGAAGCATTGATTGAAAAGTTCCCTCAGGTGCAGATTTTTAGCACCGATGGTGCGGATCTGGACCGGGTCATTTCCCATTTCTTGAACCAGCGCAAGAATGTTTCTACTATGTCCGAATCCATGCAACGTAAAATCCAGCAGGCCCTGGCGCCCTTCTGGCAGCAACGTTTTATCAGCTTGCACGATTCGGAGGCTCCGCTGGTCAAGAACCTGCTTTTGAACAAGAAGTTCTTTTTGCAGACGGACCGCTATATCGACGACGTGCCGTTTCCGGAAACGGATCCCGCGAAGCTTGACGAGGCCATGGTCATCGCAGACTTGCCGATGGACATTCTGGAGAGAAAGCTCCTGAGCCTGTCTAACGGGGAACTCCGCCGGGTGTTGCTGGCCCGCATGTGGATGGAAAAACCGGAGTGGGTTTATTTCAATGACCTGTTCGGCGGTCTGGACCCGGAGTACCGCGTGCACTTGGCTGGCTGTGTGGCCGGTCTTGCCAAGCGGCAAAACTTGAATGTGGTGGTACGTCTTGCCCGTGAAGACGAACTGATTCCGGAGATTCCCGCTTTTGTATTCGAGAACAAGGTGTTCAAGGAATACGCCGGTTCGTTGCCCGATGTGGCGGTCCAGCCGAAATTCCGCAAGGCTGAACTGACGGACTACGAGGTTGTGAACCTGAAGTGTAGGCTTGGAGATCCCCGCCTGCGCGGGGATGACAATAAAGGGGAAGTCCTTTTCGATCTAAGAAATGTCAACGTCCGTTTTGGCGAAACGACGGTTATCAGAAATTTGAACTGGCAGGTCCGCAAGGGCGAACACTGGGTGGTCATGGGGGAGAACGGCGCAGGCAAGAGTACGTTGCTCGGGCTCTTGACGGCGGACCACCCCCAGATTTATGGAAACGACATTACACTCCTGGGCGAACGTCCGGGGCATGGTCTGAACATCTGGGACCACAAGGCGAAACTGGGATTCTTCTCTCCGGAACTGGCGCTCCAGTACCGCGAAGACCTGAGCCTCTTGGAGGTGCTCTGCACGGGATTTACGCCGAACCTCTGCAAGGCGGACAATACCACCTGGGAAGAACGGGCCAAGGCGAAGGAATGGCTTACCTACCTGGGTTTTGAAGACCCCGAAGAAAATGTCCGCAAGCTTTCACCCATAGACAAGCGGGTGATTCTTATGGCCCGTGCCGCTATCCGCCCGCCCCAGGTACTTTTGCTGGACGAACCCTCCCAGGGGCTGGAGAAGGGCTATCGGGATAAGTTTTTCCACTTGCTGGACCTGCTCTCTAAAGAAACGACTATTATTCTGGTGAGCCACTACGAAGAGGAATGGCCGCCTTGTATGACCCACCTTCTTCGAATGCCGCGATATTCATAAATGAGAAAATCAAAATGAAAAAATGTGTAATGTGAAATGACGAATGTGTAATTCCACATCACACACTCCACATTTCACATTTCACATCTCACATTGCTTATGCTTCTTTCTGAACAAAACATCTTAAGCGCCCTCCGGGCTGTCCAGGATCCCGATCTGCACAAGAACATCGTGGAGCTGAACTTTGTACAGAATCTGAAAATCGAAGGGACCAAGGTTACTTTTGACCTGGTGCTCACGACTCCGGCATGCCCCATCCGCGACCGGTTCAAGGACCAGTGCATTTCCATTGTGAAGGGGCTGGGTGCGTCTGAGGTGGAGGTGACCCTTACCTCCAATGCCGGCCGCGTAGGCGATGCTCCCGAACAGCCCCAGGTTTCTTTCCTTGGCGAAGTTTCCCACATCGTTGGGGTGGCCTCTGGCAAGGGCGGGGTAGGCAAGTCCACGGTGACGGCGAACCTCGCCATGGCGCTAAGCCTGTCCGGTGCCCGTGTGGGAATTCTGGACGCAGATATTTACGGCCCCAGTATGGGCCTCATGTTCGGTATCGACAGGGACCCCCAGGTTTTCGAAGACAATACCATCGCCCCGGTAGAAGCCAAGGGCGGCATTTCCATCGTGTCCATGTGCATGTTTGCCGGTTCCGAGAAGGCCACTATCTGGCGAGGCCCTATGGCAAGCCAGATGATCCAGCATTTCTTGAACCGGGTGCGCTGGGGCAAGCTCGACTACCTGCTGGTGGATTTTCCTCCTGGAACGGGGGATATCCAGCTGACGCTGACCCAGAACTGCCCCATGGCAGGTGCCGTAGTGGTGACCACCCCGCAAGAGGTGGCTCTTGCCGACTGTCGCAAGGGGCTTGCCATGTTTGACTCCGTTGGAGTTCCTGTGGTGGGAGTCGTGGAGAACATGAGTTATTTCATCTGCGACGGGTGCGGAAAACACCACAACATTTTCCGCCAAGGCGGCGGTGAACGCATAGCCAAAAATTGGGGTGTGCCGTTAATCGCGAAGATTCCTCTTGAACCTGCGGTCGCCGATTGCGGAGACGAAGGAACACCTGCGGTGCTCCGCTATCCGAATTCAGAATCGGCAAAGGCCTTTTTGCAGGCGGCAGATGCAGTCGTGAGAACACTTTCGGTATTCAAGTCGGTCGGAGATGGCGTACTCAAGAACTTCAACTATGCCTTTGACGAACTTCCGGAGGAGGATGTATGATCCAGCCCAAGAAAGTTTTCAGGACGAAAGATGGAAAGCTTGGCTTTGAGTGGAACGATGGAACACGAGGAGCATGTTCAGCCAGGGAACTTCGTCTCGCTTGCCCCTGTGCCCTGTGCGTAGATGAACATACCGGTGAAAAATTGCTTGACAATTCTGCTGTTCCCGACGATATTAAACTGGAGAGGGTTCAGTCCATTGGTCGCTACGCTGCGGGTTTATCCTTTAGCGACGGTCACCGTTCGGGAATTTACCCCTACGATAAACTGAAGGAATTGACGAAAAACGTGTAAAAAACAATATTTACTCCGAATATTTTGGAAAAATCATGAGCGAGTTTAACGAATCACTTTATTTTCGCGATTTGAATCGTTACCCAACTCTTTCTCAACAAGAGGAAGAGGCTTTGTTGACGATTATCCGGACCGGCGAAACGGAGGAAATTCGTAAATCGGCCCTCCAACGGCTCATTCGGGGTAACCTTCGCTTTGTGGTCTCTGTGGCCCGCAAGTACCAGGGGCGAGGACTGGCTTTGCTGGATTTGATTAACGAAGGCAATATCGGTCTTTACAAGGCAGCCAAGCGTTTTGACATGAACAAGGATGTCAAGTTCATCTCGTATGCTGTCTGGTGGATCCGCCAGTCTATTCAGAAAGCTCTTTTTGAGCAGGTTGGGTCTGTGCGTATCCCGCCCAACAAGCTCGCTTTGGTGAATCGTTTTAAACGAGCCTTGATGCTGAACGGTGGCGATTACGCCAAGACCATGGCCATGGAAGAGTTTGCGCCCAATGAAAAGGACATCATCGAGGTCATGGAAAAGATTGTGGACATCTCCCTGGATGCCCCTATCGGTGATGATGCGGGCAACAGTTCTGGAGCAGATACCGTCAGTACCTTGATGGATGTTCTTGGCAACGACGGTAAGCAAGAAGAGGAAATGGAGCGAGAAGAGCGTCGCAAGATGATTGACGAAACCTTGGCCTCGCTCCCTCGTAGGGAAGAAGAAATCCTGAAGATGTTCTATGGCCTGGATACCACGGAAGACACCACTCTCAAGGATATCGGTGAAGATTTGCGTTTGAGTCGTGAAAGGGTGCGCCAGATTAAGAACAAGACCCTTAGGCGTTTGCAGAAAAGCAAGGAACACAAAGAAAAACTCTCCGACTTCCTGGAGTTGTAATGCCTTTAGCGTCCGAGACATCGCGGAAAGCGGCATACTTATTCCTGATACTTTGCTGTCTGGCCGCTTTAGGCTTGGGCGGTTACCAGCTTTATTTGAATATGGCGCCTGCGAAGGTGGCGGTACCGGAAGTTCCTTTTGGAATCAAGGCCGGTACTGAATTTATGAAAGGCGATTCTCCCGACATGCGTGAGGAACTGGCATCACTCCCTATCCAGACTCAAGGTGAAATCCGCCGGGCGACCGAACTGTTCCGTAGTGGGGCTTATGCCCAGGCAAACGAAATTTTCAATGCAGTGTCGCTGTTGTATCCTGAATCGGTGGTTTCCCTGTGGAATGAAACGAATACTTTGTTTGAAATGGATTCGTTGACTGATTTGGAAAGCAACCGGTTGAATTTACTGGTTGGAAAGTTGCAGGGCAAGTATCCGGAGTCGGGGCTTTCTAAGTATCTGGAAAGCCGCAAGACCTATAAGTCGGGCAACAAGACGGTGGCCCTTGAAATGGCAAAGATTGCCGTGGATCAGGCTCCAACCCTAGTGGAGGCTCGCTTGTGGTTTGCTCGCCTGTTGAAGGAGAACAATCGCTTGCCTCAGGCAATAGAAGAAGCTCGTACGTCTATAAGCCTTTCGGCAGGGAACGAACCTCGCGGCTATGAAATGCTAGCTCGGCTTTTCCACGATCAGGGGAATCTGGACAGTTGTTCGTCGCTGCTGGACTATGGTTTGACTCAGTACCCCTTGGATGCGGAACTTATGCTCTTGCGTGGGTACTTGTGGGAGTATCAGGGCCGTTACGATGAAGCGGAAAAGATTTACCAGCGGATTCTGGCCTTTAGGCCTGATTTCGAGGGGGCTGCACTTGCCCTTTCTACAGTTGGTGAAAAGACTGCTCCTGGAACAGGAGGGGGTAAAATTTCTCCTATGGATCGCTCCCAGCTGGCCTGGGAAATTTTGGAACCCTTGGTGGAAAAATACCCAGAGAATATGCCCCTGCGGGAAGCTCTCGGGCTTGCTTATTTGAAGGGTCGCGACTACGATCGTGCCCGTATGCAGTTCCGAGAAATTCAGAGCAAAGATCCGGAGTATCCGGATATCCAACAGCGCATTCAGGAATGCAACGTGACGCGACCGGCCATGCCTGTGCAGGGGACCGGACTTGCGGCTGACTTGAACCGAGCCGTGGATAGCTTGCGTGAAACAATGGCTCCTGCGACGACGCATGATTTTTCCACAATGCTTGGCCATTACCTTGTTCGTTACGGTGCGTCGCCTGCTGAGTTTTTCAAGAAATACGACATCAAGAATTTTAGACCGGTGAAGAAAAATGTTTGGCAGGAATCCTTCTACGACGCTCCCTACAAGCACACCTATACGGTGGTGTTCGATTCCTTGAATCGTTTTCGTGAGGTTCATGTGGTCGTTTACGATTCTTCCAACACGTCTAATCATTTGGGGCTTGCTCCAGAGGTTTTCACCAGGTTTCTCAAACAGAATTCAAGGATTTCTGGTATCGGAAACAGTACTGGTGAAACGGATTGCGGGGAAGAGCTGGTGATTGATGCTGCGGTCTGGGAAACTCAAGATAATTTTGAAATTCTTGCTCGATTTGTCGGGACGCCTAAAGAAATCCGCATGGTGCGTTTCGACAAGTCCGTTCTCCCGGCTGGCCTCAAACTCTGTGACTACAGCACGTACCTGAAAGAGTTCTGAGTTGTGAGTTCTGAGTTGCGGGTAATGAGACATTAGACTGATAACTAGCCTGTTTTCCTCTTCTTCTCGTCTATTTTTGTATCTTTAGTCCTATGCTACGGTTCCGCTACATAGTGCTTGCATTGCTTGCTCTCTTGCTGGAGGGGTGTACTTGCTGTGCTTACTTGAACCATATGTTTAATGCGGAACGTTTGTATGATGAGGCGGGTGAACTTAGGGAAGCTCGGCTAGACAGCATTCCCGATGAAACTAATTCCAGCCCCGGAGCTGAAGAACGCCAGAAATACGACAAGATTATCGAGAAAGGTTCCAGAGTTTTGGAACGCTTCCCCAACAACAAGAAACGGACGGCCGAGGCGGTTTTCTTGATAGGTGAGTCTTTCCGCCACAAGGGAGAATGGGGAAAGGCCATAGTCAAGTACGATGAGTATGAAAGGTATTTTGCCGATTACGACTCTATGCGGGCGGTGGAATACCAGCGGGCTTACTGTCTCTATCGGAACCATGAATACAATATCAGCCGTTTTGCTCTGGAACCGGTGATTGCAAGTAAGAACCACCCGTACTATTTTCAGGGCTTGAATCTGCTTTCGCTTTTAGACGAACAGTCGGAATTCCCGGACCAGGCCATTGCCGCTCTGGAAGCAGTTCTTGCAGATACGGCAGGAACCCCCTTTATGAGGGGCAAGGCCCATTTCCGTCTGGCCGGTCTTTATTTCAAGAAAGAAGATTGGGCAAAATCCAGGGAACACTATACGGCCAAGGAAATTCAGGAACTGAATGTTCGGGAACGGCAGACGGCCGGTGAGCAGGCGGCGGAGTGCTTAGTAAACCAGAAAGAATACCTGAAGGCCGCCGACGAATACAAGGCTCTTTTCAAGAATCCGGATTACGAGCAGAAACAGCCGGAGTACTTAGTGCGTCTTGGGGAGGTAACCCTGATGGCGGAACGTTACCCCGATGCCTTTATCATCTTGCGGAAGGTGAATTCAGATTATCCCAAGACTCAGTATGCGGCCCGTAGTTACTACAACATGGGTGATTACGAGCAACAGAAAACCTTGAATTATGAGCAGGCCGTTATTTATTACGACAGCAGCTATAGTTCCCTGAATTACTGCGATTGGGCTCAAAAGAGCCGGGCTTTAAGCGAAGCGCTTAAGCGCCTGATTGCCATGCGAAATATGAACGATTCGTTGAGCAAGGATTCTGTTCCTAATGTGGATAATTTCTTCGGGACAGAATTCCAGATAGCGGAGCTTTTCTTGTTTAAGCTTGACCAGGTGGATAGTGCGGTAAATAGGCTGACGGGTATTATCGAGAATTCTACTGATTCTGCGCGGGTGATGCTTGCCACGTATGCTCGGGCATTTATTTACGACGAGTACAAAGGTGACGAAGATACCGCCGAAGAACTCTACAAAGAAATCATTGAAAAATATCCGGGTACGGAATATGCCAAGCAAGCTCAGGCGAACCTAGGGATGCGGGTGACCATCAAGACCCGTGATGACGAAGCCAGGGAACGGTATTTGCAGGCGGAAAGCCTGTGGACGGTGGCGTCGGAAGTGCCGCTGGACCAGATGGAACAGGTGGATTCGGCATACGCTACGGCCTTTGCCGCTTTTGACAGCTTGTACAGGGATTATCCCGACACCGAATCGGGTGTTCAGGCCCTTTACATGAAGTTCGTGTATTTTCAGATGGATCCAGAGCGTGGAGACAGTGTCGGAGTTGTTTTGAATGAATTGCGTTCAAAACACAGGGATACCCCTTGGGGAAAATACGCCGCCAAAGTTCTGGACCATAGGCTTGCCATTACCGACTCCGAAATAGAACGGCTTCGCAGGCGTGTTCAACAGAGCATAGAACACATTGACCAGATGTCTGCCCAGTATCACGAGTCAATTAACAAGAAGCCCGAAGAAAAGAAGGCTGAGGTCAAGAGCAAGGAAGATGAAATCCTTGAGAACACCTACAACAGCATGTATGACTTCGAGTAAGTTGGGTGTGCGGTTACGGCTGTCGCTGTGGGCTTTGTGCGTCGGACTTGCATTTGTTTTGTCGGGTTGTGCGGCTGCCAATGCAAAAATTGCTTCCCGAAAGGGCTATGTTCGTTTTCCCGAAAAGCATTACGCCTCCAAGGAAAAGGCCGAAATAGGCACCAAACTCCAGGGGGAAGCCAGTTATTACGGCCCGGGATTCCATGGAAAAAAGACCGCCAGCGGCGAAATTTTTAACCAGAACGATTACACTTGTGCCCACAAGTCCCTGCCCTTCGGCACAAAACTGAAGGTGGTTCGGGACGATACGGGGGCCTCGGTTGTGGTGCGGGTCAATGACCGCGGACCCTACGTAGATGGGCGAATTTTAGACCTGAGTGTGGCCGCCGGTAAGGATATCGGCCTTGACAAAGTGGGTCACGCCAAGGTCACTGCCACGGTGATTGAATAAAAATACGCAAAATGTCACTTTTTGACATGCTGTAGGTTCTATATTTACCTGCACAGAAAGACACTTTCTTGTTTGTGTGTCTTTCTAAAAAAGAGGTTAATATGAATCGTAAGTATCGTCGTGAAAACAATGCCCGCTCCGTAGAACTTCCTGAAAAATCCCCCTGGGATTCCGGTTTTTCCATATTCCGGCGCCGTATCAATGAACAGCTCCAGCTAGGCGGGGTAGATAGCAGTTTTGTAGATGACGATATGCTTTTGCCCTTTTATCGCGCTGGTGAAAGCGAAATATATGTGCTGGGCGCTCTCGGCTGCCCTGTAGGGGTGTGATGATTACTTACGGTTTACGCGGAACAGCAACTGGAACGAATTCATCGCGTGGTTGTGATGGTAGTAGTTTTCATAGTCCTCTTCGCCTTCCATGTCATCTCCGGAGGCAATGCCGAGGATTTGCCATTTCAGGGCTAGCCCGACGTAGGTCCTTTCCGAAACCTTCCAGTCCTTTCCGATTTCGAGATTCATGGCGAAGGCGAACCAGTCCTTGCTTTGGCTATTGCCGTGAATGTCAAAGTAGTAAGGGTCGTCCAGTAAAATGATTCCCATCAGTAAGTCGGCATTGATGAATGTCCCGCCCATAAAGGAATTTGGCTTGTTGTGCAGCCAGGGGAAGAACGTGATTCCTGCACCACCCATGAGGGTTGTTGTTTCAAAATCGTTTCCAAAGGCGTCGTTGTCGTTTCCGCTTCTCTGGTAATATCCGCCGTTGGGTACGGGCTGCTCCCGAATTCCGTTTTCTAAATCGTATTCGCCACTGGCTATGGAAAAGTCGAAAATTCCATGGACGGCGATAAGTTCCTTGAAGAGAAAGCCTAGCGAAAGTTCACCAGCGATACCCGCCCCGGTACCGTCATACTGGGTGTGTTCGTCGTAATAGCGGTGGTCGTAATAGATGTAGGAGTAATCAAATCCCAGGCCGCCGTTCAGGTAGAAACTGCTCCGCCTTTTGGGGCGTTTTTCCTTTGCAGATTGGTCGGGATTGTCCTGGGCTTGCAGAGCCTCCGCCTGCGCAGGAGTCACCACCTGGATTACATAAACGGTGTCCTGGGCAAAAGCAGTACCACCGGCGAGAAATATCGCCATAGCAAAAAGAATTGTATACCAAATCTTTCTCATGTACCCCCACACTTCCTGGAAAGATAGAACAAAAATCTATTTGGCCTTGTAGCTTACAAAACGAATGTTGTCGCAATAATCCTTGTGGGCGCCAGTAAATTCCAGCCAGGGGTAGTTTGCGGCTTCGTTTTTCAGGATTTCGGCCTGTTCCGACCCGATTTCCAAGAAGATAGGGGCCCCTGCGTTAAGCCGGCCTTCGGTCTGGGATAGCAGCTTGCGCACCAGGTCAAGGCCGTCGGGTCCGCCGTACAGTGCCAGCGCCGGGTCGAACTTGTCCACTTCTGGCTGGAGCTTGCCCTTTTCTCCGTCGGGGATGTAGGGAAGGTTCGCTATCAGGCAGTCTATCTTTGTGGAGGCTTCGCCGAACACATCGCCGGTGGCCTTCTTGATTGCCTCGAGTGTAACGGCGTCCAGCAGGTCGCCCTTGGCAAAGTTGAGCGTGTCGTCTAGTCCGTTGGCCAGTGCGTTTTCACGGGCCAGGGCCAGGGCGTCATCGGAAATGTCGGTGGCAAGAACCTTCGCTCCTTCGATTTCCTTGGCACAGGCGATGGCGATGGCCCCTGTGCCAGTCCCGATTTCCACGACAAAAGGATTCTCGATACCTTTTAGGGCGTCCTTCGCCATATCTACCAGGGATTCAGTCTCCGGGCGGGGAATCAGTGCACGAGGGTCGCACTTGATGACAAACCCGCGGAAGCTGGTATCACCGACAATGTGCTGTAAGGGCTCCCGGTTTCCGCGGCGGGCCACCAGCGGGCGCAAAGTATCAAGTTCCGCAGGGGTCAGGGGCTTCTCGAAATTCAGGTACAGGTCCATGCGGTTCTTCATCTTGAGACCGTGGCTGATAATGTACTGGGCGTCCAGCAACGGATCGGGCACGCCCTTCTTTTCGAAGAAGGCCTTGGTGCGGTTCAAGATTTCAAGCACTGTCATCTGCGGCATAAGATTCTCTTTTCCTCAATCGTCATTCCGGGCTTGACCCGGAATCCAGTTTCCCGTTCTGCAAAAAAGGAGATCCCCGCCTACTGCGGGGATGATATTTACGCGTTAAACTTTCCCAGTTTCTCTTGGGCGTTGGCCATCTGGAGCCCGTTGATGATTTCGTCCAGGTCGCCGGTGATGACCTTGTCCAGGTTATAGAGCGTAAGGCCTATGCGGTGGTCGGTGACGCGGTTCTGCGGGAAGTTGTAGGTGCGGATTTTGGCACTGCGGTCACCGGTACCCACCAGGGCCTTGCGGCTGGCCGCTTCTTCTTGTTCCTTCTTCGCAATCACGGCGTCCAGAATCTTGGAACGGAGCATTTCCATGGCGTGCAAACGGTTCTGCAGCTGGCTGCGTTCCGTCTGGCAGCTCACCACCACGCCGGTGGGAATGTGGGTCAGGCGAACGGCGGAGTCCGTCTTGTTGATGTACTGACCGCCAGCACCCGAAGAGCGGTAGGTATCCATGTGGATGTCCGCTTCGCGAATTTCCACGTCCACTTCTTCGGCTTCGGGGAGAATGGCTACCGTCGCAGCCGATGTGTGAACGCGGCCCTGGGCTTCGGTTTCGGGCACGCGCTGTACGCGGTGCACGCCGCTTTCGAATTTCAAAGTTCCATAGACGCTGTCGCCTTCGATGAACACCCGGATTTCCTTGTAGCCACCCACGGTACCTTCGCTGGCGTCCTGGATGGTCATTTTCCAACCCATGCGGCTGCAGTAGCCCTGGTACATGCGGAACAGGTCGCCTGCAAAGAGGGCCGACTCGTCACCGCCGGTACCGCCACGGATTTCGAGAGTGGCATTGCGGTAATCCCAGGGGTCCTTGGGGACCATCAAAATCTGCAGTTCGTTGGTGACGCCGGGCAGTTTCTTTTCGATGTCCGAAAGTTCGGACTTGGCCATGGCCACCATCTCGGGGTCGGAATCGCCAAGAGCCGCTTTCCATTCTTCTTGGTCGTTCAACATCTGCAGGTATTCCTTGGCCTTTGCTACGGCCTTTTCGATACCCTTGTACTGCTTGTGGATCTTGTTGTAACGGGCCTGGTCGGCTAGAACCTCCGGGTTCCCCAGTTCCGATTCCAGTTCCTCGTACTTTTCAATTAGTTTTTTTGCCTTGTCTTTCATCGGGCACAAATGTAGAAAAAAGGACGGTAAATTCTATATTGTCCTCTATGCAGGTGACCCCAATCGGCACATTCTACGGTGATGCAGTTTATAAGTACGACGCTCCTCGGCAGGGGAGGCTCTTTGCGGGGCATCCGGGCCGTATCGAACTGAAGCCGGGGCAGAACTTTGAGATGGCGCTCCGTGACCTGGACGGCTTTGAACGCATCTGGGTCATATTCCAGTTCCACGAAAATGAAGGCTGGCGCCCGACGACGCGCCCGCCGGTGCCGCCCAAAGGCAAGGACCGCGTAGGTACTTTCGCCAGCCGCAGCCCCTACCGTCCGAACCCCATCGGGCTTTCTTGCGTGCGACTCCTGAAAATTGATGGCCTTACTTTGTATATAGACGAGGCAGATCTGCTGAATGAAACTCCGGTACTGGACATCAAACCCTACATCCCCATGGCGGATGCCTTCCCCGATGCCAAGGCGGGCTGGGTGGAGGAACAGGAGGGGGAACCGTGGACAGTAGAATCGTCTGAAGCCTTTGCCGCACAGGCCCGCTGGATTGCGGAACGCTGCGGTTTTGATTTGGAAAGTTTTGCCCGGGTGCAACTATCTCGCGGGAATTTCTCCAAAGATTTTTTTGACAGCTCGCGCCGTCGCCTGACCATCAATGAAATTGAAAAAAACGGTGTGCTTGCCTACCGCACGTTCCGTATTCATTTCAACTATGACGATGTCGCCAACAAAGTTTTTTTACAACAAATTAGTAGTGGCTATACGGACGAAGAATTGAAAATTGGGGCCGAAGACAAGTATGGGGATAAGCAGGTTCATCGAGAATTTCTATCTGCTAAGATCCAGTCTTTGTGTAAACAAAAAATTACCTGAGCTAAAATTCCTTGAAAAGCGTTCTCTAAACGTTCCCTAATTGCATTTGTTTCTTTTGTTAGAAAAAAATATATTGTATCTTGGTTTGTTTTGCGCATTTTTTATTATTTTTAAGGCAACTAAAAACCAAAGGAGTTCTCTATGAATTTGAAATCCGCTTTCGCCCTGCTCGCCGCCGGAACATTCCTGGTCGCTTGCGGTGCTGACGAAGTCGTCAACGTCAATGACGAAGCCAAGGACAAGGCTACCATCACCCTCAAGGTGATGGACAACCACGATGGTTCTGCTGTCGAAGAAGCAGAAGTGTACTCCATTGTGGACGACAAGACTGTCAAGACTGACGAGTTCGGTCTCTCTACCTGGAAAAAGCAGGTTCTCGGAAATCATGCCTTCCAAATTTCCAAGGAAGGTTATGCCACGATCCTCACTCAGGTGACTCTAGACGAGCAAGGCCAGGGTAACGTGGCCCGCGTGGGCGATGTCATTGCTCCCATCTATATGTACAAGACCGGTGTGACTGCTAGTGGCACGGTTCTTTATACCAATGACAAGGGAAATAGGGAAGCCGCTGCGGAAGTCACTGTATACGCAACTCTCCCCAAGATGTTTGTTCCTTCCGAACTTTCTACCAAGACTGACAAGAATGGCGAGTACAAGTTCGAAAACCTCCCTGAAGGTGTTGAAGTTGATATCACCGTGGGCCAGGCAACCTTTGACAAGAAGAATTACGCTATTGTGGGCGAAACCACCATTGGCGGTTCTACTTACAGGGCCGGCGATGCCATCAAGGTTCCTCTGATTAGCATGAGCAAGGTGGCCGGTCAATTGGTGTTGGTTTCCAGCAACCTGGACAAGATTGACTCCAACTCTTCCATCACTTTGACATTCTCTGCGGAACTGGCTGCTGACTCCGTGAAGGCTAGCAAGTGGACCGTTGAAGATGGAAACGGTCGCGACCAGATGGTGGCCGTGTCCCTGGGTTCCGACAAGAAATCCATTACCATTAAACTGATTGATGGCTTCTGGAGCAAGACCTCGACCTACTACATTGAAGGCAATGCCTATTCTACCGAAGGTGCTTATGTTGAAGTGGATAAGAACTTCAAGGTTGGAGCTTCCGGTTCTGCTGCAGTTCCTGAAAATGTTACATTGAAGGCTACAGCCGATGAAGATTATCCCGAGACTCGGGTTGTCCTGACATGGACTGCTCCTAAAGGTGCTGTGAGCGGTTATACCTTGTGGTACAAGAATGTCACTCAGAAAATGAGTGCTTATGAGGTTGTCAATTCTAGTTATTATACCTTGAGCACTCTTGATTCGAAGGTGACTGTTCGCTTGACTTATCTTGGAGAGGAAGGAGACAAACTTTCCTTTAAGCTGATTCCTTATAACACAAACGGCACCGCAGACGTGACTAAGGCCAAGGCTGTGGAATACACCTATCCGACGGAAGAACCGGTGGTTGTTCCCGTGACTCCCGCTGTTGATGAGGAAGAACCCTAATTAGGTGCTTTTGCTTTCAGATTTGGCCTGGGCTTGTGCCCGGGCCTTTTTGTTATCCCCGCCCATTCGACCCCTCGGCAAGCTCAGCGTACCATTCAGTGCAGGCTAAGTCCGGGGTAAACTCCGGCGGGGATCTCCTAGAAAAAAAAGTATATTTAGTTCATGACTCCCAAATCGAATAATTGGCTTGCCGTTTTGCTGATGGCCTGCTTGCCTGTGCTTTTGCTTGCCTGTGCGGGCTCCGGTGGCGGCGAGGGCGGCTCTGCGGGTGATTCCGGCATGGGCGATGCCCCTTGTACGGAGTGCGGGGAACGGGGCGAAATCAAGCTGAAAATTTCCAAGGAAAAGTTCTACCGGGAGTGGAATGAGGCGGCCTATGGCCGTCTGGATTCCACAGCTGTGGTTGGCGTGTTGCCCACCTTGAAGGTGACGGCAGGCCGTCCGGAAACTTGCCGTATGTGTCACAGCTATAGTGCAGACGCCCTGGATTTTGACCTGGCCCGTATCGAAGATTCCTTGTTCGTGAAGGCATTCCCGAAGATGCGTCGGGAGCTGTTGCTGCCCGGCATGCGCCTGCCAGAATCGGACACCCTGTATATGGACAGCCTTTCGGCTTTGCTTTTGCAGACGGAATTTACCGATGGCAAGAAGCTGGAAGACTTTGCGCCCTGGCAGGAGCGGGACAATATAGAACAGAAGCTGGTCCGCGAGCCGCCCCAAGCCCTGCGGAACTTGCTGAACGAACTGGCCAGTCGGTACGAACTGCGTTATGTTTCTATGCCGGTGCGGCTGGATGTGTATATGGACCCAGATCTGGGAAGCAGTGGCGGTTACACTTGGAAGATTCTCTGGAGTCTTTGGGACGCCCGCTATGGAGAGTTGGTGTTCTTGGTGTATTCTGAATTTACCGCCGAGACGACCAGCCGTGTAGCTCCCGAAAAGGAGTGGGCTGTACCGTTTGCCCCCCGCCTCTGGAAGATGTTTTCTACGAATTTGAAAAGTATAGAGAATCATTAAATAGTGTGTAGTGTGGAATGTGAAATGTGTAATGATTTATTCCTCATACCCCAAAGGCGCAAAGCGCCTAAACGATACTTGGCAACTAGAATTGCGTTGCAATTCGTTGCCCTAGTAGAGTTATGCCCTTTGGGTAGACCTCAAACCCCTAGCCCCTAGATTCTAAATCCTAGCCCCTATCCCCTAAAATGAACACTCCCTTCTACATTTTCATGAAACTCTTGCCGAAGAATGCCGCTAGCCGTGCCTTCGGTGCTTTGACCCGCCTCCGTCTGCCTGTGATTTCGAAGGTGGCCCGCAATGCCTTTGCCGCCTATTACAAGCTGAACATGGAAGAGGCCGAATATCCGCTGGAGCATTACGCCAACATCGGAGAACTGTTTATCCGGCACTTGAAACCCGGTGCCCGCCCGATTGCGGAATCTGAAATTGTTTCTCCGGTAGATGGTGTGCTTTCCCAGACGGCCACATTCGACGAAAGGCAGGAGATGATTCAGGCGAAAGGCAAGACATACACGTTGAAGGACCTGCTCCGCGATGACGAAATGGCCAAGCGGTTTGAGGGCGGTGCTTTTGCGACGATTTACCTGGCGCCTTTCAACTACCACCGCATTCACAGTCCTGTTGCAGGAACGGTGGTGGGTGCCAGTTACTGTCCGGGAACTCTCTGGCCGGTAAATGTGGGCAGTGTTGAGCGAGTAGAAGGGCTGTTCTGCATTAACGAACGCCTTACCAGCCATATCCGCCTGGACGACGGATCGGAGATGCTTGTCGTTAAAGTCGGGGCTACCAATGTGGGCCGTATCGGTGTGGCCTACACCGACGAACTTCTGGTGAATGCGGGCAAGCTCCCTAGGGACTGCAAGCGTTACGACTGGAAACCCTCCAAAGAAATCCGTGTGGAAAAAGGCGGAGAGCTGGGACGCTTCGAGATGGGCAGCACCGTCATTCTCGTAGTGGACAAGAAGATCCGGGAACGCCATCCGGACCTGTTCAAGTCCAGGCTCGGTTCTGCAGTCAAGATGGGCGAGGCGCTTTAAGGCCCGAATCGTTGGTGACGCCCCTATGGCCTCTGCAAAGCGATTTCTGCAAGACGAACCTGTCCTTGGCAGGGCGCTTCGCCTGTTTGTAGAACGCTTTGCCAATCTGGATGATCCGGTTTTGCAGGTGTCGGCTCATGCAAAAACAGACGACGAAAAAATCGCCTGGACTCTGCTTGGAACGGCCCTGTATCAAGACCTGCGCATGGACGAAATTGGCGCATTGCTTACGGCGCTTTGTCGCAAGTTCCCCGGAGACAAGCTCTGGACTTTGCCCGTGCCCAAGGGTGGCGATATCGAGGCAGTTGTGGAGTCCGCCCTTGGAAACCGGGACTGGTCCTTGTTCAAGAACGTGGCGGGAATCTTTTGGAGCGTGGGCTTTTTTGTCCGCCGGCATGGAGACTTGAAAAACTGGATTGCAAGTTCCACTCCCGAAGAGATGTGGCGAGACTTGGGAGAGATTTATTTTATGGGAAAGCGTGGCGCGCGGCCTAAGGCCTGTGCCGCCATTTACCGCCTGTGCGGAAAGTCTCCCGCTGGTCTTGGCTATGGGGTAGGGCGCGGGCTCAAGCGTTTCCGTTGGCCAGACCTGCCCTTGACCATGGGAGCAAGACGATTCCTCTCTATCATGGGGCCTGCCCGGGAAGGCGGTTTTGCAGACCTTTCGCCTGAGCAGAAGCAGAAGATGATGAACGACTTTTGCGTGGCTCTGTATTCCGAGAATCCCTATGCCGTGGCCCATTCGTTGCAGTTCTATTTGGAAGAAGGGGAAAATTCCTTTATGTGCCGTGAGTGTCAGGCGGGTTGTGCCAACTGCCCGATTTTCGAGTTCTGTGATTACGGGGTGAAAGAATCATGATCCGTCTTTTTCTCGCAATAGCCTTGTTTGCATTATGGGGTTGCTCCGAAGAGCATGTCAAGGTGGACTATTCCAAGCTCCGGTTCGAGGGCCGTAAACCTATGCGTGTTTCGGTGGATTCCTCCAAGGTGCAGGGTAACGGTTTTGTGCGTGAGGTAGATTTGCGCTATGCAACCCAGTGGGGCGATACGCTGAATGTTTCTGTGTTGGAGTTTAAGGGCGACGTCTATGCGTTGGACTATTACACCAACAGCGGGCGGTTCCAGGGGGCCCATTCCATTTTGCGAGGAAAATATCTGGAGCAGAGCATTCGCGCCGATTACCGTATTTTCGTATTCCGGCATGACAGTTTCAGGCGTTACGAACGGCGCACCCTGGAAAATTTCGTTCGTTCGGTGCCGGGGGTGCGCATCGGCTTCCCTCAGGAGTTCCTAAGCTTGCCCTTTGAACATCGGGAGACGGGCAGGACAACCATTCAGACCAAAAATTTCTTGGGTGTCAAGTCCTTTTTCCCGGTGCTGGAGCAGAGCTATTCTGACGACAATCTGGCCTGGAACGTGGCCCGCAGTTGGGACCTGGTAGAGGAATCCCGCTACCTGGAGTGGATAAAGCAGTTGAAGCGGGCGATTCCCCGGAATATCGAACCGGATGAAGATGTCTGCTATTTCACGGCAGGAGATGGCGCCCGCGGGATGGCGACCCAGCTGTCCGGTGGACGCGTGGTGGTGGTTTGGGGTTACATGGACTGGCCTGACCTGAACCAAAAGTTCCTGGTGGCAGGCGACCGGATTTTTGAAGCACGATATTAGCGGCTTCGCCGCAGTTCTGAGTTCTAAGTTATTAGTTACTAGTGAAAAATAGGACGTTTTTTCTAGTAACTAGTAACTAGTAACTAGTAACTGTTTGCTTGTTATTTTATTATATTCAAGACATGGCTATTGAAAAACTTGCAGAAACTCTTTTGGAAAAGCTCCGCTTTATTACCCAGGCGGAAACAGTCATCGGTCAGCCTATCCAGGCGGGCGAATCTACGGTGGTTCCCGTGAGCCGCGTATCCGTGGGTTTCGGCTTTGGCGGTCATGCCGGCAAGGGCGATACCTCTGCCTCTGGCGGTGGGGCTTCTGTTGAACCGGTAGCGTTCTTGGTCATCAAGGGCGACGACGTACGCATTATGCCCATTACCAAAGACAGTTCGTTAGTCTCCAAGGTCATGGACATTGTTCCCGACGTAGTGAACAAGTTCAAGAAGAGCGAAGACGCTTAATTTGTCATCCCCGGCTTGACCGGGGATCTCCTTTTAAAACAGAAAAGGTCTCCGCATTCGCGGAGACCTCTCTAATTTATTGTTGGCTTGAGGCGATAACCCTTCGAACGTTGGGCTAGCCCAAAACTTTCTTCTCGAAGTCGCCGAGGCAGTCCACGAGGGCTTGCACGCCTTCCACCGGCATCGCGTTGTAGATGGATGCGCGGAAGCCGCCCACGGAGCGGTGACCCTTGAGCTGCTGGAGGCCGCGAGCCTTCGCGAATTCCAGGAATTCCTTGGCCAGGTCATCGGCCTTGTCGGCGGCCACAACGTCCTTGTTGAACACGAAGGGCACGTTCATGATGGAGCGGTCTTCCTTGGCTGCGGTACCCACGAACACCTTGGAGTTGTCGAGAGCGCTGTAAAGGAGAGCGGCCTTGGAACGGTTCACCTTTTCGATGGCTTCCACGCCGCCGAATTCCTTGAGCCACTTGAGGGTGCGGTTCATCACGTACACGGCAAATACCGGCGGCGTGTTGAACATGTTCTTCGCGTCGATGTGGGTCTGGAAGTTCAGCATGGTGGGGATTGCGCGGTTCACCTTGCCCAGCAGGTCCTTGCGGATGATGGTCACGGTCACGCCAGCGCAGCTGATGTTCTTCTGGGCGCCGCCGTACACAACGCCGAAGTCAGACACGTTGATCTTGCGGGCGAGGAAGTCGGAGCTCACGTCGGCCATGAGGAATCCAGACTTCGGCTTCGGGATGTTGTGCCATTCCGTACCGTAGATAGTGTTGTTGGCGGTGATGTGCAGGTAGGTGGCGTTGTCGCTCATCTTCAGGTTCTTGTCAATGCGGCTGTAAGTTTCGGACTTGGTGTCGCAGGCCACGTTCACGTTACCGAACAGCTTGGCCTCTTTGCAGGCCTTGTTGGCCCACACGCCGGTCAGCGCGTAGTCAGCGGTGGCGTTCTGGTCCAAGAAGTTCATGGGGAGCATGCAGAACAGCAGGGAGCATCCGCCGCCCAGGAACACGATGTCGTAGTTCTCGGGAATGCCCATGAGGTCGCGGAGGAACTGTTCGGTTTCTTCGAACATGCTTTCGATGGGCTTTGAACGGTGACTCATGGAAAGGATACTGATGCCGCTGTTGGCGTAATCGATGCAGGCAGCCGAGGCTTCCTTGAGTGCTTGTTCGGGCAGGACAGAAGGCCCTGCGCTAAAGTTATAGACTTTGTTTGCCATGATTCGTTCCTTTTTTGAGGGTGGTCCCTATAGTTTTTGCGTTGCCAAATGTAGAAAAATGAGTTCACGGGAGTTTTTCACTAGAGTGATTATTCCAATTTGGAACGTCCTTGCCCCAAAAATGGAGAAATGCGGTATACCGAACTTTCTTGTAAATAAAAATTTACAAACAGAGAGAGGTAAAGAGTTTGTTTGAAATTATATTAAATATACCAATTTGTTACAAAGTAAAACTACGCCATTATGCGAGGTGTTATGTCACAATTCCGTCTTTCCAAACTCCTTGCCTTGGGTTCGCTCGCCCTGGGCCTTTTTTCTGTCGTCAATGCCAGTGGTGGCCAGGAATACCTTATTGCGGACTTCGATGGGAACGGAATAGCGACCGGTGTGGCCGTGTACGCCTATGGCGAAGGAACTGTTGCTTACGAAGGCAGTTACTTGGAAAGCAGAATCGTTGTTGAGGGGGCAGGCATGTCGGATACCAAGGGTGCCGTGATGCAGAACGCTACCAACGTTTGCGACGATTGTGGCGATGGTGCCGAAATACAGGTGTCCGTTGGTGGGTTGGAAGGCTGCAAATACATCTCTTACGATTACAAGGGAATTTCCCATTACCTGGCCTTGCAAATGGCGGGGGATGAAGAAGGCAAATTAACGAATTGGGCCCAGCACCGGTATTATGAGAAACAGAGTAAGGATTGGAGGCATGTCCTTATAGATGTAAGTAAAATGAAGCAGCCATTTTGGGGCGGGACTTATGTTGATTTGGAAATGCCCCTGGTTAGAATGCTGAAGTTCAAGGCGGATTATGACGGCTCCCTTTATATTGACAATGTGGAATGTGTAGATCCCCCGACCCATATCATTAGCTTCTACAAAGGGGAAGACCTTCTTTACAGCGGAGAATTTCTCGAGGGAGAATATCCCGAATATCCTTATAAATGGGAGTTTGAAACCAATGAGTATGAATATGAAATTTTGGGGTGGGAACCGAGGCTAGCCGTGGTGACGGCCGATGCCGATTACGTTGCCGTTTTGGACAGTAGCCTTCGCACCTATAGTATCGACTTTGAAGACCCCTATGGTTATGGAGGACAATCGCAATCCTTGCCATATGGGGCCATGCCTGAATATACGGGCAGCACACCGGTTAGGGGTGCAACCGAGGGCTATACCTATACCTTCAAGGGGTGGGGCAAAAAGAATTGTGAAGAAACTCTTGTTACTGAGTGTTGGTACTATGACTATGAAAATGGCGAATGCCTTAAGTGGAGCGAATCTTATGATTACGTTTGCACATACGAACTGACCGGAATTCAGCCTGTAACAGGACATACGACTTACTATCCGGTGTTTGACTCCACCCTCAGGCAATACACGGTCACGTTTGCGGACTATGACGGTACAATTCTCAGTGAGAACGACTATGACTATGGCACGAATTCCAGTAGCATTACTATTCCAGACAATCCTTCAAGGGCCGGCGGATACGTTTTTGATGGCTGGAAACCGTATGTGGAACGTGTGACGGGCAACATGACCTACATTGCAAGCTATACGGCACCTAGCGGAAAATATACCGTTACCTTTATGAATGGCTCTGAAGTCTTGCAGACTGGAGAATACGAATCTGGTGACGTTCCTGAATTCAAAGGTGATAAGCCTACACGGGAATCTACGGTAAGTAACGTGTACACGTTCGCGTTCTGGGGCGATGTGGATTATAATGACGAATGGACTTATGATGCGGATTATATTGACGATAAATACAATGATGGTATTGATGAAGTATACAAGAATACAATCTACAAGCCGGTCTGGGCAGAAACTTGCAAAAAGTACATGGTTGTGTACAAGGATGACGACGGCACCGAGTTGGATTCTGCGGAAACTTGTTATGGGAATAGCCGGCCATATCTTGATGTGGCGACCAAGGCCACCATGTCGGATGACTACGAATTGGCGGGCTGGATTCTTGAAGGGGATCCCGTTCCAGAATTTGACTGGAAGTTTGAAGATTGGAAACCCATAATCGAAAGGACCGTTTTTGTAGCGGTGTATAAGTACAAAGTCAAATTTGTAAATGATGACCTTTCTGACCTGTATTATGACTATTTCATGCCTGGCGCTGTCCCCGGCCTCCCCTCGTATGTTACTCCTTATAAGGAGCCTTCGGTTGATTATTCTTATGAGTTTGTGGGCTGGGACAAGGATTTTGCACCTGCAACGGAACCTACGACATACATGGCGATGTATGTGCCTGTTCCCGTGCCCTCTAGCCCCGTTTTGGAAATTGCAGAAGGGGAAGGCTTTGTAATCGACGACTTTGAAGATGGTGATGTGGCTAGCAATTTGGGTACCAGTTGGCATGTCTATAGCGATAATGGCGTCTGTCTTTATGATTACAAGGGGTATTGTGAACGGTATGGCGAGTCTACGATTTCCCAGCAGGTGGTGGAAGACGTGGAGCACGGCAATGTCTTGCACGTTGGATATGTCATTGATGATTGGGCTGGTATAGGCCTGCCGCTTGCTGCCACCGGAGCGCTGGACCTTTCGCAGTGCAGTGCCATCCAGTACGATTACAGGGGAGGTGCGCACAAATTTAGGATAGAGAGCCCTTACGGGGTAGATGACCAGCACTTCCATAGATGGGTGGAGGCCAGCGATGAATGGACTACCGCCACGCTCTATTGGAGTGAATTTGAAAACTATTACATGGATTTGTCCATTGATGTGGTACGCAGCCGTGCTACCCAGTTTATTTGGGACCTGCATCATGACGGCGAAACCATTGAAATTGATAATGTGAAGTGTCTGAATAGGCCCAGTTATGTGGTGCGGTTCTACGACGAAGACGGCACGACGCTGCTGGATAGCGCCGAGTTCGTGGAAGGGGAAACTCCCATATACCGCGGCTCCAAGGACATAGACAATATTGCCTGGGAAATGAGCAATGAACGAATGCTGTACAGTGCCAACTGGACTCCGGAGCTGGCACCTGTATCGGCAAATGTAGATTACACGCTGGTGTATGCGTCCAGCACAAGGAAATACCTCGTTTATTTCTCTGCCGGGAAAGATTCGTATCAACATGAATATGAGTATGGCGAAACTCCTGAATATAATGGACCTACACCTTCACGTGATCCGGAGGACGATTGCAGAGAGTGGGCATTTACAGATTGGTCCTATTGGTCCTGTGATGAATATGGTATGTGTGGACAATCCTATGGTATAACATCGGTAACGGGTGATAGGGAGTATAGCGCTAATTTTGAGTGCGTAGATAAGGTCACCTATACTATTACCTTCCTGGATGACGAGGGTAACGTGCTGCCGAAATCTGGCGAGTATGAGGCCGGCTCATGGTTAGGCTCATATTGGCCGGAGAAGGCCCCTACGGATGAATATGAGTATGAATTCATAGGGTGGAAACCAGAATTGGAGATGGTCTTTGGACCTGCAACCTATACGGCAATGTTTGAATCCCGTGTTCGCAGCTATCCTGTGAGGTTTGTGGACAACGATGGATCAACAATCTACGTAGATGGTGAGTATGAAATATATTATGAATATGGAACTCCGTTCAGTAACATAGAAAAGCCCGAAGACCCATCTAGAGACCCAGATGGTGAAGTGGAATACACCTTTGCGGGCTGGTCGCCGTCTATTGATGATGGTGTCGTGACTGGTGCGCTCACGTTTGTCGCCACCTATACTTCTACCGCAGGGACCTATACTGTTACCTTTATCGATGGAAACGATAGAATCCTGTATTCGGCGGAATATGCAGAAAATGAAGTTCCTGTGTATGAAGGCGAAACACCCACGAAGTGGCCAACGGAACAGTTCACCTACACGTGGGATGAAGCGGATGGCTGGGATAAGCCCCTTGCTGCTGTGACAGGCCCCGTTGTCTATACGGCCAAGTTCACGGCACAACCTAGAAGTTATGAGGTGGTGTTTATCAATGACGATGGCACCGAACTCTACCGCAATACATACGAATACGGGTCCACCATAACTGATGCCCCGACAGAAACCCAGGTGACTGCTGGAAAGACTGGCGAATTTAGGTATGACCCGGATTGGTGCGGTACATACGAAGATTGTGAAGAATATGATGACGAATATGAATGTGTGAAAAAGACGTATGAACGTGCTTGGTGTGGCGGCTTGGATGCCGTGACTAGAGACAGGGTCTATATGGCCAATATTAAATACAAGGTGAATCTCAATAATTATGACGATGTTACTGTCCTAAGTGAATGGTTTGCATATGGAACCGACATTGCTGACGAATTCTATTGGGATATAAAGGATAACTATGCCCGATTTGTGAAAGCCCCTACTGTCCAGTGGGATTATCGTTGGAACGAACAATGGAATGTAGAAATGGTTCCGGTTACCGGATCTGTCACCTATAAGGCGAAACTAGACAGTTCCCTGAGAAAGTATGCCGTGAAATTTGTTGACGAAGACGGCACTGTTCTGAAGGAAGCCGTTGAGTATGAATATGGAACTCTTGCTTCGGCAATAGAACTTCCGGACGAGACTCCTACTAAGGAACCCACTGTTGCCGAAACGTTTGCCTTTGCGGGCTGGGATGTTTCCGATGTGACTGGGAGTATAACTTACGTGGCGTCGTTTACTCCTTCGCCTAGAATGTACACGGTATCCTTTGTGGATGAGGATGATTCGCCTATTGCATCTGCGGAATACGCATACGGAACGGCGGCATCTGCGATTGTGCTGCCGGATGCGCCACTCAAGGCGAATCGCAGGTTTGTAGGCTGGAATCCCGAGGTGTCTGACGTGGATGGAACTGCAGAATATGTGGCACAGTATGTGGATGACAACAAGTTTGTGATTACCTGGCGTAATGACGATGGCACGCTTCTTTACGAGGGAACCTATTCAAGTGGGGAAACGCCTGTTTATGGAGGTGAAACCCCTGTCAAGGAATCTACGGATGAGTACAGTTACGAATTTGCAGGCTGGACCCTGTCCGCAGAATCGGAGGCGGGAGATAGGGAGTACGTGGCGACTTATACAGGTACAAAGCGCAAGTACCTTGTTCGGTTCGTAAACTACAACGAGACCTTGCTATTTGAGAACGTGTACGAATATGGCACGCCCGTTGCGGATATCGAAGTCCCGGAAAACC
Organism: Fibrobacter sp.; assembly: GCA_017503015.1. Taxonomy (NCBI): domain Bacteria; kingdom Pseudomonadati; phylum Fibrobacterota; class Fibrobacteria; order Fibrobacterales; family Fibrobacteraceae; genus Fibrobacter; species Fibrobacter sp. The sequence continues at coordinate 26,098 of JAFVTX010000046.1, forward strand.
CGACAAAACCCTCTACGGAGACCAATGTCTATACCTTTGTGGGTTGGAGTCCTGAATTGTCCGATGTAACTGGAGAAGTTACCTACACGGCTCGGTTCGCTGGTAGGCCCATTACCAGTTCCTCTAGCAGTGCTGTGGTAAGCAGCAGTTCTGCGGAAGAATCCAGCAGTTCCGAAGCGTCTAGCAGCAGCGAAGAAGAATCCAGTTCTAGCGAAGAAACTGCCGAATCTAGCAGTTCCGAGACTGTGGTCTCCAGTTCTAGCGAAGAGCCCGAGATATCTAGCAGCAGTGCGGAAGAGTCCAGCAGCAGCGTGCAGATGTTTACGGTGACGTATGAGTGCCACTTGGCACCTCTTATAAATTGTTGGCTTCGCAATATCCCGTATCAAATAACTGTGGCAGAAGGAACCCCGATATCGTCAGTGATTCCGGCGGAAAATCCAAAGATTAGCTTCGATGAAACGGAACAGTATACCTATGAATTTGTCGAGTGGAGTTTCACTGGGGAAACTGTGAATGAGAATATCCAATTGATTGCGGAATTTATTCGGGTTGTTCGTCAGTACACCATCACCTTCGTAGATTGGGACGGCTCGGAGATTGCTTCTGACGACTACGAATATGGTACGTCGGCAACAGACATAACGCCTAGCGCCCCCACCAGGGAAAGCGACGAGCAATACTCCTACACCTTTGCGGGTTGGAGCCCTTCTGTTGCAATCGTGACGGGGGAGGCCACCTACACGGCCACCTATACGCCAACGCCGTTGCCCTCCAGCAGCAGTGGCGAAGAAGAGTCCAGCAGTAGCGAAACGCCGGTGGTTTCTAGCTCTAGCGAAGAACCGATTGAATCCAGTTCTAGTGAAACGCCGGTTGTTTCCAGCTCCAGCGAAACGCCTGTAGCCAGCAGTAGTTCTGAGAAACCGGCCTCTAGTAGCAGTACAGAGATTGCCGCGAACTCTTCGAGTTCAACTTCGGCACCGCTCAGTTCAAGTCGCGATGACGACGCTAGCTCCAGTTCTAGCTCTGCCGACAAGCCGAAATCTAGCGCAAGTGAGGACGATAGCTCCAGTAGTTCCGATGCTAAGTCTAGTTCTAGCGCCAAGCCCGACGGACTCTACCCGACGGTGGGCAGTGTGAACATGGTTTTTGCCCACAACGAGCTGACGGTCACCGTGCCTAAGGCGTCGGAAGTCAAGGTCCAGGTGTTCGACATGCAGGGTAACTTGCAGGAACGCTATCAGGGTTACTCTGCCGGAGACCACGTGGTATCGCTCAGGCACCTGAACAAGGGCGTGTACATTGTCCGGGTGGCAAGCGGGAGTGCCGTCAAGAACATGCGTGTAATGGTGCGTTAGCAGTAGACTGTCATCCTGGAAGCCCCAAGGGGGCTGATAGGATCCACAAAAAAATCCCGGTTCATCCGGGATTTTTCATTTCTCTCGTCATTCTGACCCTGGAGCACGAAGTGCGATAGGGGAAGAATCCAGTCCTAAATCTTGTAACCTGCTTCGGATGGTATGGCGTTGGGGCCTGGATCCTTCGGCCCCTTACAGGGCACTCAGGATGACGCAGAGTGCGCGCCACTCAGGATGACAAAAAAAACGTCTTTTTTTTTGTATAAACTTGTCTGCTATGCCAAAGCGGAAGTAATGAGAAAAGAAATAAATCAGTGAATGTGGCTGGAGCCCTTGATTTTATTGGGTTTTCTTTTCTCATTTAACCCGAAAAATGTGTGTTTTTTGATTTTGCTGCTTTTTCGCAATTTTCGCGGTTTCTTCATTTTGCGGAAAAAGATGTTTCACTTTTCGTGAGACATTTTTTTTATGAATTGGCGTTTTTAGTCCGTTAAAGGCATTTTGAATTTTTCTTGAAAATTGCGGTGCGGACATTTGGTGCGGACATGTTTTTGAGTTTTTCGCAATTCGTGAGACAAAAAAAGAGGCAGGATTTTGCATCCTGCCGTTAAATTTTTCGCGGTGTAGAAAATCAGCCTTCGGTTTTTTCACCTTTTTTCTTCTGGAGTATGGCGGCGAACTCTTCGATGGTGGGCACCTGGAGTGTTCCCTTGCCGTAGGGGTTCGGGGAGCGCATCTGCGGGCATCCTGTGCCGAGTTTCTTGCTAGTGGCGTATTTCTTGACCATTTCGCGGACTTCGAAGGCGTTGAATGGGTATTCCAGGCGGTCGAAGCCGTAGAACTGGAGCACGGTGCCGATGAACGGATCGTGGAATACGAGCTTTTCTTTCTGCTTGGCAAGCGAAGCCGTTTTCTTGAGCAGCATGGGAAGCAAGAGCTCCAGCTGGCTGTCGGTTTCAGCCTGTTCGGGGGTCTTTTGTGAGCCCTGGAAGTCCTTCCAGTTCCTGAGCGCGGCATGCCAGTCGGAGAGCGGGAGCCCGGATTTCATCTTCCAGCCGGTCATGGCGTAGTAGTTGTAGAAGCGGCGGGCGCAGTCGGCGGACTTGCCGAGCTTCGCGGCGTACTCTACGGCTTCGTCTTCGCTTGCAGGGCGGTTTCCAACGTTTGTGCGGGTGTTCTTCCCGGAGCGCTTGACGGACACGACGCAGTAATCATCCTTGATGCCTACGGCGTCCTCTGCGTGCATGATAAATGTGATGCGCACGGTAAGGCTACGGCCTGTTTCATTACCGCCTTCGGTTTCGAAGAGCACCAGACGGTCGCCAACGCAGTAGAGCCTGTCAACCTTGTGGATGACGAAGGTCAAGTCGCCGTTCATGAGCGATTCAAAGTTCCTTTTTCTGATTTTCAAGACGTATTCCATAGCGTTTACCTCACGAATTGCCAGCTTTGCGGGGCCCTTTTGATGTGCAGATCTTCGGGATAGAGCCAATCGGGACCGTATTCATCGACGCCGCAAATCTCCCAACCGTAGAGCTTACCCCTGCCTTTTGCCTTGTATTTCTCGATTTCATCGAGAGAAACGCACGAATTTTCGACAATCTTGGGCGTTATTTTGGTGATTTCGTGGCAAAAATTCACGTATATGACGCCTGTGATACTTTTAAGGTCGGTGTCGTAGAGGTAAACCTTCAAACCGTCACCGTCCAATGCTTTCGGGGCGGTCTTGCGAAGTTCCAGCGTCTTTTCGCCACTGTAAATCAGTTCTGCCCACTTGTGGTGGATGCTCATCAGGACTTCTTTCATCTTTTACTCCTTTACAGCAGGGCGTTCACCTTGGCGGCGATTTCGAACATGCGTTCTTCCAGATACTGCCCCGGGCAAGCCTTGTTCTTGAACCACTTGTGCAGCGTCATGTTCTGGATGAGTTTGCCGTCGCCGTCTTCGTGGCCTACCAGGGCCTTTTCGTTGTGCCAGCGGAGCTTGGTGATGCCGTTACGTTTGCAGATGTCGGCGACCAGGTAGATGAGGCTGGAAAATGCAGCGTCGGTTACACGGTAGGGTGCTTTTTCGTCGCTCGATACCTCGATGGTGACTGCACGGTGGTCATTGACGGCGTTGCTGCTGCACCAGCTGCGGTCGGATTCCTCGACATAGAGCGCGATGTGGCCCTGATCATCGATGCCGTAGTTGGCAGACGCCTTGCGGGCCTTGGCTGCGAACAGCTTGCCGAGTGCCCGCACACTGATGTGGTCTGCGGTGCAGTGGATGGTGATGGTGTCAATCTTGTGGTTCCGGGGCGTAGTCCTGTTCGGGCTTATCTCGGTGTGGGATACTAGCGGACTGTTCATTTTGACTCCTATAGTGATGAGGCTACCATGTAGAGTACGGTTATTGCGAGTGCGACAAAGGCGACGCAGTAGGCCGCCTTTGCCGTGGTCTGTACGACCTTGAGTATGCCTTTTCGGGTAATCATCTGAATGCGTTTGCGGTGATTGCCCTGCCGTTGAAGCGTTTGAGCGTGAAGCCCTTGCTGTCGAGCCACTGCATCTTCACGAGGGTCTTGTTGTGGTTGTAGATGTCGCCCTGGTCTTCGTCGAGCGTGTTGTAGTGGGAACCGGCAAAGAACTTGACCGCGTAATAGACGGCGTTACGCTTGACGGTGCCCATACCTGCGTGTTCCAGCATTTCGCGCAGGAGCAGGTCGGCATATTTCTTGCTCAAAAATCCGTGGTAGTTGACATCGTGGATGAGCCAAGCGAGTGCAAGAAGGATGTCGCCGATTTTAGGAATGAACGGGTTCACGACGGAAGGCCCGCTCCTGAAGTCGGTCATGTAGCCCGCCATGATTTCATACACCAGAGTTCCCGGAATGCAGTCGCACTGGATTTCGATGCGGAGCTTGTTCACGATTTCGTAGAGTTCCTGATGCTTCAGGCTCCTTTTCCAGGTGGGGACTTGCGGCCTATACGCGATGTTCACGGTCAACTCCTGCGGGGTGGTTGGTATCGCAGGCCTTGCAGACCCACTTGTGGTCTTCGAGCTTGCAGTATTTCTTGTGACCGCACCAGCTGCAGGTCACGTATTCGTTGTATATTCGGGTGTCTTTCATTTGGCCTCTGTTGTAAAAGGGTTGCCTGCGGATGCTTCGCGGCTGCACCCGCAGGCGTCGTTTGCTGCTTATTGGTCAGCTTTGCCGAGTTTAGGGACAGTGCAGGGGCTCGAACCCCGCCGCCGAAGGCTTCACAACTCCTCCGACGTGGCCAACCGCAACCGCCCGGGGACTACCGCCACGACAATGGCTTAAAACGTGACGGTAATCGAGAGTACCGCAGCGGACACCCAGTAGATGACCTTGCGGATATCTCCATCGACGACACCGTAGGCGACTGCCGCGGCAAGGTCGAGGAGAATAAGGATGAACGGGAAGATTTGAGCCTTCGTCACTAGCCCTTCTCCCACTTTTCGGCAAGGTCTTCCATCGCCTTGTGCGGGGTGGAGCCCACGCCACGGAGAAGCGGCTTGCCGTGGTTCTGCCTGAGCACGACCGCGTAGCCGAACTGGAAGTCGGCTTCGAGTTCGAGCTGGTCGCGGAAAAGGTCGAGTGTCCTGTAGGTTTCGCTATTCGGCATCTTTCTTTTCCTTCTTGGCTGTTGCCACGATATCGTTGAAGTTGAGCACGACGGTTTCCCACACTTCGCCGGAGTCCTTCTTCACCTTGCGCTTGAAGTTGATGGACTGCTTGGAGGACTTGACGATGATCGACTCTTTCAGCATGCGCATGGCCTTCTTCCATTCGGAATCCTCGATTTCGAGGTGCAAAAGCTTCATGAGCATGGCGGTGTTCACGCGGCCCTGCTTATCGACATTGAACGCCTGCGTGATGACCTTTCCCAGGTTCTCGTCGATACCGTCAAGACGGTCGTTGAGCCACTTGTCCACGATGGTCTTCACCATCTGGAGCCTTTCGTCGAAGCCGATGTGGTCGTCTATGCGGCGCTCGATGACAAGCGACTTGTCAAAATTCTGGAGAAGGATGTTGCCCTTCCAGTTCTCGCGGACACGGTTTTCCTTTGCGATTTCGTCGAGATACTTGTCGATACTCCCGACGATTTCGACCTTGGTTTCCGCAATCTTTTCGGCAAGCTTCACGACCTTCTTGAAGGTCGCTTCCACCAGCTTGTCGCGCTTCTTGTCGATAGCGGGAATGTACTGTTCGGGCACGGGGCGGCCACGGTCGTCGAGCCAGTTCCCGTCTTTGTCTTTCTTTGCCATAGGGTTACCTCTGGTTAGTGTTCTTGTTTCGGTTAAATTCTTCGGGGCTCTGCGCCCCCATGGCGTGTATCGCCTTGATGAGTACCTTCGCGTCGTCCTTGCAGATCCAGGTGACCACTTCCACGCCGGTCAGCCGCTTGCAGAAGGCGTTCAGGGCCTTGCGGCGGTCTTCGGAAGTCTCTGCGCGGCTGACCTGCGCCCACATCGCCTCGATTGCCCGGAGCTGTGCGGGGCTTGCCTTGTGCTTTGCCCTGCCGGAGAACTCGTTGAACTTCTGGACCTTTCCGTGGACCTGTTCGCGGAGGCTCTTGATGAGCGAGCCGCGCTGCTGTGTCGAGAGCTGCTTGGAGCTTTCGACCTGGTAGCGGTCGCGCAGCATGTCGCGGTAGGCTTCGTCGGTCATCCCGAGCAGGCGCACAAGGCCGTGGATTTGCCTGTACTGTTCGGCTCTCTTGTCGGCGGGAGTAGTCATTAGCGTGCCACCACGAGCATCTGCGATGCGGATTCAAGGATTTCGTTGTCGAGCGTGTCGCGGTCGTTGTTGCGCATGAGTTCCTTGCTCCACATTACAAGGTGTGAGAGTAGGCGGAAGTTGCGACGGCAGATCTGGGCGGCGCGTTCGATGCAGTTGCCTTCGTACTTGGGGAAACGGCTCTCGATGAACGCCTTTACATCGGCGTTATCCAGGAGCTTTGCACGGCACGGTGCGCTGATGCGGCTGTTCAGCTGGGCGTAGTGGTTCTTGTCGCCCTGGACGTTCTTTTCGAGGCGCGGCATGCCGCAGAGAGCGATGCCGACGCCCGCCTTGTCGTGGACGCGGCGGATGAGTTCAAGCGCCTTGTAGGGCAGGTGCTCGGCTTCGTCGATGACGATGAGACGGCCCGAGTCCTTGAGCTTGTCAACGACACGCACCAGCTTCTGGTGCAGGTTCCCGCGTTCGTCGAGACCGAGTTCCGCGCAGAGCTCGTCGAAGAGAGCCTTGGCGGTGTAGCCGTGGTCCGCCTCGATGAAGATGATGGAAGGGTGAGCCTTGGCGAATGCCTTGAGCGCGGTGGTCTTGCCGCAGCCCGCGTCGCCCGTGAGCATCCCGCAGATCTGGTGGCTGAGCACGAGAGAGCAGAACTTGTGGATGGTCTTGAAGCACTTGGTCTGCACGATTCCTTCGTTCTGCTTGATAGTCTCGCGCTGGGCTTCTACTTCGAGGAAGTCCTTCACCTTCTCGCAGATGGCGTCGATGTCGCCGGTATAGGTGCCCTTGATGAAGTAGCTGAGCGTGGCGGGGCTTATGCCCATGGCGTTCGCCACCTTGGTCTGCGAGGCCCCGGTGCGGGACATGTAGTCCTTGAGTTGCTTGATTGTTGCGTCCATATTCTATCCTTTATGGTTGCTGGGTTAAAAGGGTTGCCTCCGGGGGCGGTTTCAGGGAGATTTGTGTTGTGTTGCGGCAAAGTGTGCCTGCCCCCATTGGCGATGTCTTAGAGAATACCATGGTTTTTAAGGGCTTCTTTTACTCTGAACCAGGTTCGAATTTCGCTCTTGAGCAAGCCTTCCGGGAATTTGCCTCCGTTCTTGATTAATTCAAGAGCGATTTTCACGTGCTTTTTGGCAACAGGACCAACGACCGCACGGTAGATTTCCAACATTCTTTCATTAATCATTACATTGCCTCGCTTGTGGTGAGTTCGTCCCAGAGGTCGGTGCTGGGCTTTTCTTCCACGTCGCCGTCGAAGATGTTGTAGATGTCGGCATTACCGACCTTCTTGTCTGCCTTGAGTTCCTGTGCGTCCTTGTCGTGGCGCGTGAGGTGCGTGGGGCCTTGCGGCACGAAGATGTCCTGCGGGCCCACGGCGCTGCGCATGGCGCTGATGTAGTCCGCCGCCTGCTCCTTCGTCATGTCGGGGCATATTTCCTTCAGGAGCTTTTCTTCGTGGCGCTTGCGGGCGACACCTTCTGCAATCTGCGCCTTGCCCACGGCATCGTCGTCCTTGACCATGGCACCAACGGCGCTCTGCAATGTGCATTCGCCGATAAGCTTCTTGTTAAGGTCGTAGCACCAGGCGGTGCGCATGTCGTCGGGGTCGTAGCGGAAGATGACCTCGCGGCCCTTCCATACCGGCATCCATTCCGCCCAGTACCAGGTGTCGAGCTGTGCCAGGTGGAAGCCCATGTGCATGATGCGGCCCGACACGGTGCGGCTCACCAGCATGGAGAGCGTTTCCTTCGAGACGCGGCGCATGGGTTCGCGCTTGACGATTTCTTCGTTCCAGAGCTGAGAACGCGTTTTGCCGTTGTGGTGCTTTCCCTGGCAAGGGAGTCCGGGGAACACGTTCTGCATGTAGTCCTGCGCCATGTCGTAGAACTCTTCCCAGGTAAGGAAGTTCCCGCTCTTGAGCACGCCCTTCAGGGGCTCCGGCTTCTCGACCACGGTGCCGCCCTTGAAGCTGTTGAACATACGGTCAAAGCCGTTTTTAATGATGAGGAAGTTGCGTTCAATGATCTTCGCGCGGGCGTTACGCACGATGGCGAAGTGCATCTTGATACCGAGACGGCTTGCCATGGATTCAGCATACTGCTCGTCTTCCACGATCTGGTGGCCACGGCTTTGGCCGGAGAAGTCGCGGTTACGGTATTCGCGACCGTTGTCCACGTAGATTTCTTCCGGAAGACCGTAACGCTCGATGCCGTGACGCATGGCGCGGAGCGTGTTCTCGGTACCCGGGGCGTCGTGGTGCAGGCACCAGCCCATGGGCATGTAGGTCTTGAAGTCCATGAAGAGCGTGATGTAGCAGGTGGCGGGCTTTTCCTGCCCCTGCACCTTCACGAACACGTCTCACGTGCGGGTATCGCCCACCCATACCTGCCCCGCCTTGAGGTCGGAGTAGTCGCGGTCCAGGTGGAAACCCTTGTTGTCGTAGAACTTCTTCTTGCCTTCGCGGGCAAAGTAGATGACATCGGGTGCGAACTCGCTCTTGAGCCTACGATTGAAAGCTGACTTGCTCGGGAACTCGCTCTGGTCCTTCACGTCGCCGCGTTCCATGGCCTTGCCGAGCGCAATCATCCAGCTGGAGAATACGCTTATCTTGTTCGCGGTCAAGTAGGCGTTCTTGAAATCCTCGAACCAGGCGTCGCGCACGGTGGAGTGCATCACCTCGCGGTGGTTGATGAGCGCAATCTTCCCGCACTCGCCGACCTGCGAACGCTGACGGTAGATGCTCTTGATGCTCGTCTTCATTTCGGGGTGTGCGCGGTTCCAGTCGTCCACGAAACGCCCGAGTTCCTTGGTGCCCGTGATGCCTTCGCACTTCAAGAGGATGAGCGTCCACTTGTCGAAGTTCTTCTTCGCGCGGTCGGTGGCGCGGTCGTAACTCCTGATGACCGTTTCCACGTCCTCGGACTGGACCTGGACTTCCGTGCTTTCGGGGAGTGTCGCCATGACATAGCGGTCGGAGGCTTCCTTGGGGAGACTCCGCACGTTAATCTTGAGCACCTTCCTGCCGCCTTCGTCGTCCCAGCGGTATTCCCACATGGAGGCGTTGCGGCGCACCTGCCTCTCGGAAATTCCCAGGAGCTCGGAAGCCTGCGTTGAACTAATCCAGATCGGTTGCATTAGCGGCTGGCCTTACCGAGGAGAAACGCGCGGACACGGCGGGACTTCATGCAGTCGCCGCAGAAATGGTCACGGTTGATGGTGATGCGGGCTTCTGCACCGCAGATGTCGCAGTGGCGGACTGGGGCGACGAAAGCGGGACGGGCGGGGATAGTTGCGGTTGCGGTAATCATGGAAAACTCCTTGGTGGTGTGTGGCGGTGTTGTTTAGTTCATCAGGCTGTCGATGCCCTTCTTGACAAGGAACTTCAGGAAATCCTTGTTGGAAGGGAAGGTCGTGCCGTGTTCGAAAAGGTTCTGCTTCGCGGCGTTGATTTTCTCGGTCAGGGGCTTCGGGAAGGTCATCGACGGCATCATGTTGGGGAACAGTTCGCATTGGACGGACTCTTCGGCAGGGGCGACCGTCGTGGCGTCGGTGGCCGCCGCGTAGTCGATTTTGCGCTTGACGGTGTACTTGCCCGTCTTGCGGATGGTCGGGAGCACGTCTTCCACCACCCAGCGCTCGAACCTGACCGCGTCGGGCATGCGGCTGCGCATGATGAGGCGGTAGAGGTCGGGCTCGTTGATGGCGATCATCGCCTGCTTGCCGCCCTTGGTGTCCACCGTAATCTTCTTGGCTAGCTCGTTTGTGCCGTCAAGGTCCTTGCTGTCATAGACCTTGTTGCAGTGTTTCTTGATGACTGCCGCCGTGTCCTTTGTATAGCCGAGAATCTTGCAGATGTCGTCGGCCACGAACCACGCGTTCTTCTGATCGTCGAGAACCATTCGGATTGCGGTGTCGTTGAAGATGCGATAACGGAGTCGCAGGGCCCCGGACATGGTCGGGTCAAGGTCGTCTTCCTTGACGCCGGTTTCCCTGGCGATGCAGTGGGCGGAACTGCCGGAGTATTCGGCGGGAACGATGTCGCCGGACTGGGAGTCCGTGTCAATAGTCGGGGTTTCCACTTCGTCCAAAGGGGCAACCGTTTCGGTTGACCCTTCGAGGGTGGTTTCGGGTTCTTCGTCGAAAATTTTCTTGATCATTATGCTACTCCTTTGGTGGTGAGTCCCAGGTCCTTGAGGATGGGGGTAAGCTGGTTGTTGGTGCGGTAGCCAGTGGCTACTTCCCTTATGTATTGGGCGCTATAGGGCTTTCCGGCGATTTCGGAAACCCTTTCGGCGGCCTTGCGCCATGAGAATTTCGTCACTGTAAGATTTTTATCCATTTGGAAAAGTTCCTCGTCTTTTTTAACTTTTTGTAGTGGTGGTTAATCACTACTACATTCCAAAATTAATCAAAGATTAATCAAATGTCAAGAGAAAATTCAAAAAAGATTAATTTTTCTTCAGAAAATGTTCGAAATTTTGCCTCCGAGCGGTTTGGAACCCTGAAAAAACTTGCTGAAGCTATAGGCGTAAGTCAGCCAAACCTAACGCAAAGCCTATCTGGTAAGCGTCCTTTTGGCGCATCTTGGCGCGAAAGACTTGAAGATGTCGGCTTTTTTGAATGGCTTTCGCAAAAAAACGGCGATTTAATCAAAGATGAATTAATCAAAGATTCCTCAAATGTCAAGGGGGAATCTGAAAATAGTGGAATTTTAGACATTTCAGGCGCTCTTGAGCTTTCGAACACGCCCGCAAGCCGCCTCGCCCAGCTCGTGGGGGTAAGCCCCGCCACGCTCGACTCCTGGCGGCAGGGCACCGCCACGCCCACTGTCGAGGAGCTCTCCCGCCTCTTCAACCAGGTCGTCGCCCTCGCCCTGAGCTCCCGCCACGCCGCCACCACGCCCGAAGCAGAGAACCCACCCGCCCAAGCTACCGCGTAAGAGGGAATATTATCGAGTTGGTTCCGCACTTTTGAAGAATGATATAATTTAGTGGTAGGCGGGCAGGAAATCCCGCTGCTGCATGCGGAATGAACCGTGTGTAGCAACTTATGGAGGAATCCATGAATAGGATAGTGCGTTTTTCGTATGAAGTGTTTTACTTTGTCAAGGCAACCAGCAATGCTCCGGTTTGCCCAGCTCCCAATGGTCTCGCTACGATTTATCATCAAAGCGAGAAGGCTGTTCAAGTCTCTGAAAAGGATCGCGAAGAACTTGATCGCCGTCCTTTTGCAAATGCCGAAACGGCGTTTGAGGTCTTGGTCAATAGACTGAGAATGCTTTATATGGGTGCTGAGCCGAACATTTCCGACATTCCCGAACCGTCGGAAGAGATGAAACGCCTTGACGCGTTGAAAGCAATCTGCGAACCGATAGAGAATCAATAGACCGAGAGTGTTCGCCCCGCACCTGCGAGGCGACACCTTCTTTTTCAAGGAATTATTATGCCCACCACAACCGTCATCGACACCATCCACCACGTCATCCATGACACCGTGCATACATCCGTATTTGATACTGTTCATACAGTCTCCTTCGATACGGTCAAGGTTGCGCTTGACTCGAATTACTCGGTTCAGATTCTTCATGAAGCCCAGCAGTTCTACTCGACGTCGTTTAACTGGCTGCTTGCCATCTTTGGCGCTTTTCTCACGATTATCGCCATCATATTTGGTTTTAAGCTTTATCACGATCTGAAATCCATTGACGAAAAAATTGCAGATGTCGCCAAAAGAACAGCTGACGGAATGAACAAAAAATTTGAACAGCAATTTGATGCTCAAAATAGACAATCTCTTGAACTTTCCGCATTGGTTAAGGATATGCAAGAGAAAATCATTCTTAATTGGATAACGCAGGGAAGACTTGCAGAAACTCAGAAACAGTTTTACCATGAATTTATGTGCTATGATTTTGCACTGAAAGAAATTGTTGATCACTTTGACAAGACCTTTGCTCAATATGGTAAACTCGCTATAGAAAAACTTGTTGAAAAGGCTGCTGCTTTGAAAGACTCTTCAAGAAAGAATAAGGTGTTTGAATCCGTTTTGTCTAAAATAAAGTCATTTGAACAATGTCTGCTAAATGCTCCGCTAGACAAAGATTCATCTAAAGCCGAAGACGAAAGGATTTACATATTAAGCATTATGTCCCTATGCACTTCTGCGAAATCTACCTTCGAACAAATGATAGAAGAACGATGACGAAACAGGTTATTGCGCCCAATGCAGGTGGCGCGACTTGATACATAAACTCGGCAAAGACTGATTTTGACATCTCTTTTTCTTTCTTCATTTTTCATTTCCTTTTTTTACATTGTTGTTTTTTTCGCTCATTTTGATTATATTTGCAATACAGAATGAGCTTCTGGGATTCCCTGACAATCGACGACCTTCCGAATGACGACCTGAAGTGGGTGGCAAGCACCCTCGGGCTCGACATTGCCAAGCGTATCTGGAAGAAGTTCGCGGGCAACCATGTAGCCTGCCCAGCCAGGATGAACCCAACAGCAGTGCGCCGCTATATGCGCGACAACTTCGACAAGCCAGTTCACCAGCTTGCGTTTGAAACCGGAGTCAGCGAGCGCACGATCTACAGGTACATGAACGTGGTTGAAAAGAAGCCTGAAAACAAAGGGCAACTGAGCCTGTTCTAGCATACACTTTATTCCTTCATCCATTCGCCGGTTCTTGCGTGGTGCAGATAGTTTTCGGCCTTGCGGATGTCGTCTTTCCTGTCGTTGTCGGGCTTGAGTCCTGCGCGGCATTGATACTTGACGGCTGTGCCGATGTCGTAGGCGGCTTCACGCGGGAGTTCTTCGCGCTTCACGATGGCGTGGATAATCTTGATTGTTTCCACGGGCATTTCGTTGTAGTAGGCGCGTTTGGGCTTGTTTGTTTTGGGTGCGGGTTTTGTCATTTTGTACCTTGGGTTAAGTGTTCCATAAGTGTTTCTTTGAATCCTTCAAGGTCTTCGGGCTGAACGACCATGAAGGGGCGTGCGGGAATTTCGCGGGTTTTGGTTGTCACTCTTGCGTATATACGCCGCATTCCATTCCATATGAACGAGAGTGCTTTCTTTTCTCTGGGGATAATGGTGCGCCCTGCTATTGTTCCGCCGAAATTATGGATTTTTGCGTAGGCAATATTTGTTCCGACTTGCGCTGAATTTTTGTCACTTTCGCTTGTGATGGAGTCGCGAAGGTTGCCAGTTCTTATCAAGGAACCGCCGTGCTGGCTTTTGGTCCATTTCTTGGGTCCGCCTATCAGGGAACCCGCCTTGCTGTATCGACCACCTACCTCGAAGTTTTCCCGGACGGACTCCTCCAGCTCGACGGCGATGGTTCTCATCGCTCTGGACATGTTTTTTCCGTTGTTTTCGATGCCTTTTAGCAGAATTTTGCAATTTTTGTCATCAATTTTAGCCTTGATCATTGCTTTTCTCCGAAAAAAGAGGTATATTATGAATAAAGAACGCGCTGAGTTAGTGGAACGAGGTTCACCACTTCGGGAGCTAAACTTTCAAAAAAGTCACAGTACCGTATGCAAGAGTTCGCCGCCTTGCCAGTCGTTCTTTTTTCACAATAGATGTTTCTTTGAAAACGCAGTCGCATCAACAACCATTCCTGTTTTAAAGACTAATCGCTTACTGGATTCGTTCTCTAGCCCGAAAACGGCTTTATAGCGTTTTTTTGTATTTCCTTTTAATGGTTCTGAGTAGAATACCAAGCCATCAACAGGTGTGTACGTGCAAGACCATTCTTTGATAAGTTCAGGTAACCTAGATAACACTTCTTTGGGTATTGCAGGATGGTCTGTACGAAGTGCGTGAATTATCCTTTTGTCATCTATCGTTAAAAGACGAGACTCAATGTTGAGGTCGTTCCCCTTTCGATTCTTCTTACTTTGCAATTTGTTAAAGACACTTTCAGGCAACATTCCCGCCACAAATGTTTCTCCCTTTGGGGCATTCAATACAGACTCCACATCGACAATATTCTTGAAACTGTTTACTACTTGGCTTGATAGTTGGTCGAACATTGTTTCCTGTTCTTTTAAGGGAAGTTCCTTAATCTTCCTTTCGAGCATCCTGTCATAATCAAACGAATACGAACCCGGTGCATAGTCCCAGCCTTGACTTGGGTAAACAACGGTATTGCCCACCTTGTAGCCAGTAGTCGTCACTTTGACCTTTTGAGTTTCTACCGTTCCGTCAAGTCTTATATGTTCTCTCTCGATTTCTTCTGTCTTGCTCACGAAATCTTCGGGCTTGCTTTCTCGCACAACCTCATTTGCGGGCTTGCCGAACTTCTTTTCCAGAGTCCGTTTCGTCATCCTGGACACGGTGCAATGGCAGCCCCAGCCATTAGGGGCATAATGCGTTTGCCAGAACGGGTCGTCATAACGGAAAACAAGGTTGTGCAACGCGGCGTGTTCCACCCTCGGGTTCTTGTTTCCTGCACCCTTAGGAACAGCGACATATCGCCAATACGGTGCTACATCGGCATCTTCCATCATGCGCTCGTATCGACCTGCTGCGTATGCCGTCTTTACGTTCGTGTTAAAGATGTTTCGCAGTCTTCTGTGGTCTACCTTTATCGGCTTGACCAATTTCTGGTCTTTGTTTACGGCATCGATATTGCCCCACCAGCCTTTTTCCTTGAGCGTCGGGATGATGTCGTTCGCAAAGTCTTGGTAAGGTTTCCCTTCCTTAATGGCCTTTAGAAGGCTTGCGTGGATGTCCTTGACCAAGTCGATGCTTGTCGCCTTGGCTACGACAAAAACCCTGTCGTGAGCATGGCGCATCGTGTCCGTCCAGTCCCAATGTTTCTTTGGGCCTAGAGCGACTTTCTTTTCAAAGTATTCAATCGCCTTTTTATGAGGGAGATTGAACAGCATCGAAAGCTCTTTCTGTAACTTTTCATCAGGCATCGGCACGGCCCTGCATTTCGGAAAGTACGAGGCACTTGGTCACGGCCTCGTCCATTTTCTTGCTGCTGAGGTTCGGGAGAATCTTGTAGAGCTCTTCTTCGAACTGTTCGTAGTTGCCGCAATGTTCCGCAAGGTCGATAATCGGCTTTGCAAGTTCTTCAATCTGTTCCTGCAAATCCTCTGCGGAGAGATCCTGAATCATCTTCTCGATTTTGTTCTTGACGCTTCCTTCTGCGAAACAATGACAATCATCATCATGTTCGGCGAACATGCCGCCTTGCTGAACTTCGGTCATCTCGAAATACTTCTCGTCGATACCGTAGATGTCGCTGATGTACTGGGCGTTGAACTTGACTCCCAGCTGCGAGAGCTTTGCGTCGCGTTCGAGGCGTGCCTGCTGCATGTCTTCCGGGAGAATGATGTTCATCCACGGTATGACCTTTTCACCAGGCCAGTTGATTTCGTAAATCCACCTGATAAGCTGATTGAAGCTGGATTCAATCATGGCGGCATCGTCAAGGGCCAAGTCCAGGCGCACGTCGTTGTGCACGGTGGCCATGGCCTGGGTGCCGCCCGAACTAGTCTGCTCGGTGGTGAGGGTCTCGCCAAGCCACGCCTTGCTGATTTCGGAATCCGCCCAGGCCACGATTTCGCTGTGGGGGTTGGTGCCGCTCATCTTGGTTTCCAGGAGTTCCACGGAACCTGTCTGCGGGATGACTGCCACGGCGTCGCGCACAAGCCCAGAAAGCATCCTGAGGAAGGTGCTCTGTTCCTTGTCGGTCGCTCCCGGAGGAATCTTCCCGACGGCCTTGGGCATGCCGTACTTCTCGACGAATATCATCCAGAACTTGAGACCGCCCTTCTTGAAGGCCATGGGCCAGAAGCAGCGGGCATAGACGGGCTCGCCGTAGGGGTTTACGGCCGTGGGGCGGTTGCGGGTCACGATGAACTTGCGGTCGGGTACGGGAACCTTCGCGTTGAACTTGTTCTGGAATAGCAGCCTGCCTTCGTCATCGAAGCGGAACCATTCCTGCGGGCGGTCCTTGATGGCGACAGGCAGAATGAGCGTTCCGTAGGCCGTGGGGACGGAATCCCACACGATTTCGTGGACGGCGAAACCGAAGCCGATGGCCTGGAGCATCTGCGAAATGGTGTTGCGCAGTTCCAGGTTCCAGAAGTATTCTTCAAGCATCTTCGCTTTCTTGGGGTCGCCCTTGCTACCGTCGATGGTCCAGGTGCGGCTGGTGATGGATGCGAAGCGCTTGCTCTTGACGGCATCGAGGTGCCCGTCCACGAAGTTGCGGTAAACCTTGATGTTCCCACCCTGCGCCTTGAGGATAGGGTCGGGGTTGGGCAGGTAATCTTCGCCCGTGATGAAAGTTGCAGCCGCCCGGGTGGCCACTTCGGTCGCCAGGCGGAGTTTTTCACCGCCGTTCTGGGTGTTTTCGGTCTGTTTTTTCCTTTTTTTGCTCATGCAGTCCTCGGTGTATTTCTAATCTCGTTGAATGGCCGTTCAAATTCGTTGAATTTTGATTTTCTAAAATCGGATGACCGTTTACTAGTCCAAAACAAAAACGGGCTAAAAAGGGCCTTTCTGTGCGATTGTCAGAAACCGTTAAAATTCATGCTTTCCCCTTTGAACGGATTTGCGGTCTGGATGAATACCGGACCCGCGTCACTTGCGTTTTTCGCATGGTATGCAAGTGCGGCTCCCCAGAAGAAGTCGCCGTGACCCTGCTCGGTGCTTGCGGCATCGTAGCGCACGTTCCCGGCACTCGTGACAATCTTTCGGACGGCGTGGATGCTTTCGGCCTGTTCGTCCTCGATTTTGGTATCGATGCCCGGGAACTTCGGGCATTTCTCGATGATAATCTTCTGGTCTTCAAACGCCTGCAAAAGGTTGATGGCAAGGTCGGCCTTTACCGTGTTGGAGAAAAGTACGCCCTCGACCTTGACAGTGCCGAACTTGTCCTGGGCCCGTTCGGTGAACTGGTCGCCACATCCGGTGCGGTCGATACAGCCGCGGACAAGGTTCGGGAGTTTCAGGAACTTGTAGAGCTTCTGTTCCAGGTAACTCCACTTCTTGTTCTGATAGGCTTCTACTGCACGGCAAATTAGGCGGTCGCCGATGTCTTCGAACACGTAGATGACATAAAGGTGACGGTGGCGGGCCACGTCGCACCCCAGGTAGAGCGGGCCTTTAGCCTTTTCAAGCCCGAGCACTCCCTGACGCTCGCAGCTGTGAATCAGGTCGTAGCTGATTATGGCCTTGGATTCGTCCTGCGGGTTGCAGCAGTATTCCTCTTGCCATATTGCTTCGGTAAGGCAGCCTTTGTGTTCGTTTTCCAGCCACGCTTCGCGTTCTTTCCTGGAGAGCTTTCGCCCGCAGATACGGTCGGCGAGGCCTTCTTCTACTGCGAGCTGGATAGGAACGGTGTGCACGCTGTAATCGAGTTCGCCTTTTTTGCACTTGTCGATGATCAGGTAGAAAAGCGAGTTGACGCCGTTGTGCGTAGAGAGTATGCGGATTGAGTAACCCCACATGGCGGCGGGCTTCGCGGCGGCCCACATCTTGCGGTCGTCCTTGTGGTGTGCCGCTTCGTCCCAGACAATCTTACCGCCTTTGGAGCGGAACGCCTTTGGGTTGCTGGATAGCGCGTAAATCTTTGAACCGTTGTTGAACTCGATTACTTTGGACTTTACGCCTTTGTCTTCGTCGGCAAACTCACATTCGGAAATGTCCTCGCAGTTGATTTCCGCCAGCGCCTTTGCAATCGTGTTCAGCTTCGCAACCCAACCGGCTATGTAATCCATGTATTCTGCGGCGGCGGTCATGTCTGCCGAGCTGAAGAATATCTTCAGTCCGGGCTGTTCGATGCAGTCCTGCACGTCTTCGAAACTCTGCACGTAAGTTCCACCGATACGGCGGGACTTTTCGAGGATTTTAACCTTGCTCTTGTCGAGCAAGTACCTCTTTTGGTACGGAAAAAAGTAGTCAATTAGGCTTTGGTCGGGCATAGTCCAAGAGCTTCCTTCATTTTGGCGAGAGCGGCTTTCTGTTTTTCTTCCGGGGAAAGTTCGGACTTGTTGGCCTTGGGTGCCACGGCCTCGTACTTGCGGGCGTGTTCGGCTGTATCGATGATGCGCTGGAGTGCGGTGTAGCGTTCGGCTGCAACCTTTACGCCGTCGAGTTCATCCTGCTTGATCTTGCGGGCCATTACTTCGCCCAGCTCGAACAGCTGCGCGTGGAAGTTCTTTTCGCTGCCGCTGATTTCGGCACGTGCTTCGTCCCAGTGTTCTTCAGATTTCCAGTTCTGAAGGGTGCGCGTGGAGATGTTGAGCCGGCGGCTAATGTCAGCTAGGCTCATCTGGTGAATGGTGTAAAATTCTTTCGCCTTGGGCTTGAGTTCGGACTTGCTCATGGCATTCTCCCGGGCGTAGCGTGGTTTTCGGCACAGCAGGCGCGTATCGTTTCGAGGGCCCTTTTCTGGTCGTCGCTGTACTGTTTCAGAACCGCTTCCCATCGCACCTGGTCATTGGCGGCGTTCTTTTCCCACTTTGCGTTTTCGTTTGTGTAGAAGATGGCTAGCATGACGGCGAAGACAATGCCCACGCCGAACTGTTTCAATGCTTCTTGCCAGAAAGTTTTATCCATGGTATATACCTCCTCGCAAAGTTACCCAATAGGCTCTGACATAGGGCATGACAATGTCATGTCCTCGTTCGCTTTTATTCGGGTATCTTTGAGGCCATGAAAGACAAAATTCTGAAATCGGAAGATTTGAAGGAACCGTGGGTCGAAGCCTTCAAGGTCGGCAAGGTGACCGACATGGCAGGCAAGGAACACGAGTTCAGCGAATCGGACTTGAACGACCTCAACGAAGGTATCCACAACCAGCTTGACGCCGGTTACCAGCCGCCGATGGTCAAGGGCCACCCGCAACTTGACGATCCGCGTGTCGCATCCATTGTCGATTCCAAGGTGGAAGACAACGTGCTGAAGGTAAAGCTCGACGACGTGAACCCGGACTTTGCCGAAGAGGTGAAGAAGGGCGGCTTCAAGTATCTTTCCGCAGCCATTTACAGCAACTTGAAAAAGGGTCTGCGTCACCTGGGCGCTCTCGGTGCGCACGCTCCGGCTATGAAAGGGATGGCTCCGCTCTGTTTCGGCGAAGGTATGTTTGCCGACCAGGACAAGGATGCCACCGAGCAGGACGTGAGCGTCTTTGCGGAGCCGTTTGCCTGGGACCGCCTGGTGCCGCGCAGTGTTTTTGAATCGCTGGTGTACAAGATTAGCGGCATTGGCCGCATGTTCCGCAGCCAGCGCGAACAGCTTATCGAAAAAGACGGCATTGAAGCCGCCGACAAGGTTTTCCCGGAATATGCCATCAAGGATATTGAAGAAGTCGAAAGCGTCTTGAAGGACGCGAAGGACTTCCCGGAACAGCCGAAGCCTGTTGTGGAGAAGCCTGCGGAATCTACCGCTTCTTTCGGTGAACCGAATGAACCTGGTCCTGATTCGCCGGAGAACGGGAAGCAGGATCCTCAGCCTACAACGCCCCCTCACGACGAGCCAACCGCATCTATCCCGGAAGGCAATTCTAGCGAAGCGGCGCGACTGAGCGAAGAGAATGCCGCTCTCAAGGCCGAAAATGAGGCACTCAAGGCCGACAAGCTTGCGGCGCAGCGCCAAAAGGCTGAGGCGGCATTCTCGGAGACTTTGGACAACGCCATTGCAGAGGGCCGCTGCACCCAGATCATGAAAGACAACCTCATGAAGGTCTTTGGCGCTATGCAGGCCCTGCCCGTCGATGGCGAAGGCTGCTTTGGCGAAGGTGACGAGAGAATCAATCCGATGCAAATCCTGGATGAAGCGGTCAAGGCGATGCCGAAAATCGTTTCGTTTGGCGAATTTGCGCCAGCATCTGTTCCGGGAAAGGAATCTGCGGCGGTACGCATCGGCAAGTATCACGATGAACAGCTGGCAAAGGGGCGCAAGCTCAGTTTCGCCGAAGCTGCTGAAGAATGTTACAATCAATAAGGAGTACCTGATGAAGGGCAATATCCTCAACTTTACGGCGGAAACCGCCGTCCCCGCTTTCCGCTTCGTCAAGGCTGGCGAAGCCCAAGGCAATGTTAAACTTGCAGGTTCCGGCGATGCCGTGCTTGGCGTGTCCATGGATGTGGATGTCAAGGAAGGCAACCGCGTCGATGTGCAGCACGACGGTATCGGCCATGTGGAACTGGGTGCCGACGTGACCTACGGCCAGGCACTCTCTTCCGATGCCGAAGGTCGCGGTGTTCCTGCCGAAGGTGTGTCCGGCATCGTGGCCCTTGATTCGGGCTCCGAAGGCGATGTGGTCCGCATCAAGGTGGACTGCGCCGGTTCTTCTGCGACGGCATCCACTGGCGACGAAACGCCTAGCGAACCCACTGAACCTACTGAACCCGAAGGTGGCGAAACGCCTTCCACTGGTGATGACACACCCGCAGGTGGCAACGACACCCCGACAAACACCGAAAGTGGCGATACAACCACTGGCGACGAAACGCCCACCGAACCCACTGAACCTGAAACCAGTGGAACTGAAGGTGGCGAAACGCCCACCGAACCCACTGAACCTGAAAATTCCAACGAAGGAGCATAACCCATGAAGAAAATGACCAAGATCGCTCTTTTCCTCATCACCTTTGCGCTTACCGTCTGCGCCTTTGCAGGTGGCGACGCGCTTACCGCCTGCGGCGTTCCGCAGTTCATCGTCGATTCTCTGGGCTTTGGTAGCGCAGGCGCAAGCTTTGCAACCATCCTGCCCATTGGCGAACAGCAGACCGGCCTTGTGACCGCATTCAAGAACGGTCGCCTGATTGCCGACGAGGTGATGCCAATCAAGCAGCTTGACGGTAACGAACTCGCATTCAAGTATTTCCGCAGGAACATGGGCGACGCCTTCGGTGCCCAGGATACCCAGGTGGGCCGAATGTCCGCTCCGAATGTCGTGTATTTTGGCGGTGAAGAGATTGCAGGGCTTGCCAAGGCTTACGGCTTGCAGACTCCCGTTCCCTACGAAGACCTTGACCAGGTGAAGAACAAGGACCGCTTCGTCAACAAGACCATCGAAAACCTGATTGACCGTATTCTCCTGGACAGGGAAATCCGCATCGCGAAAATCGTTCAGGATGCAGCCAACTATGAATCCTCGCAGGTCAAGACCCTTGCCGCCGATGAAAAGATCGGTGCCGAAGGTTCCAACATCTTCGAGCTGATTATGGATATGATGGAATCCGCCCTTGTGCGTCCGAACGTGCTTGGCATGAGTTCCAAGGTGTTCTACAAGCTGCGTACCGACAAGTCCGTGATTAACGCCATCTGGCCCACCAACAACGGCTCCGGCGTCGCCACCCGCGAACAGATTGCCGATCTCTTCGAGGTTGACCGCATCATCGTCGGTCAGGCCCGCGTGAACACCCGCAAGAACCCGAAGAAGCCCGATCTCACCTCTTGCTGGGGCGAAAACATCTTCGCCCACTACCAGGAAGAACTTTCCGACTTGAAGGAAGGTCTTGCCTGGGGTATGACCGCCCAGGTCGGCGAACGCTACGTGGAAGTCATCGAAGACAAGAATATTGGTCTCAAGGGCGGCGAAATCGTGAAGGCTGGTTTCTACCAGGCTGAACTGGTGACCGCTCCTGGTGCCGGCATTCTCCTCAAGGACGTCCTCAAGGACGCCTAAGGAAAGCTGATGAACTACTGCACTCTCGACGATATACGGGGGCACGTGCCTGACGCGCGTTTGGTGGAGGTCACCGATGACCTCACGCCAAATGCCGACGGTGAAATCAAGGAGAACATCGTGGTCAAGGCCATCGAGGAAAGTTCTACCCTGATTGACGCCTATATAGGCAAGCGTTTTAGGCTACCGCTCCCGCGTATTCCGAGAGTGCTTCGCATGATTTGCGTTGACCTGACGATTTACAACCTTTACGAGCGCCTGACGGAGATGAACATCACCGAAGGGATGAAGCTCCGCTACAATAACGCCATAGCCCTCCTGAAGAGCATTGCAGAAGGCAAGGCGGATATCGGCCTGGACGAAATTGGTCCTGTCGATGAATCCGGATTCAAGGTCTCTTCAAAGCTGGATGGCGGGCCTGCCATTTTCTCGCTTGAATCCATGAGGTCCCTATGACCGATTTCGATATCGAGGATAAGATAAATAAACTCTTTTGCGGAGAGAATGGTAAGACCCCGGCAAAAGAAAGAGATGCCTTTTGGTTTAAGGCTGTTGAAATTGGCTCCGTCGTAACGGTCCTTTCGCGCCCGGGTTTTTCTGCCGCCGTCGTATCGGGCAGCTATGAAAAGGAAGACTCTACCGACAAGCTGAAAGTGACTTCCAAAATTATCGTTTACCTGGTGTTCAAGAATGTTGCGAACGAAGTTGAACGCCGCAAGCTTTTGCACCCTGCAGTCAAGTATGTGGTAGGCAAGCTGCAAGGTAACAACCTTGGTCTTGACATCGAACCCCTGAATGCCAAGAACTGGAAAGAAACGACTACTCCAGAACATCTTATCGACAAGATCCTGGAAGCTGAAATCGAATTTGAAACGGCGTACACGCTGACGCCTGAAACAGAAGAAGCAAGTTACCGCAACCTGCTTTCTATCTGGAGTTCCTTCAAGAGCGAAGAGGAACCGCACGAGGAACTCGCTACATCCAAAGTGAACTTTGATAACGGAGAAACACCATGACACTGACCAACAACATCCCGGAAACCATGATTCCGGGCTCCTACTCGGAATACAACTACTTTGCCGGCCCGAACGGACTCCCGGCGAACATCCAGAAGGTGCTTCTGGTCGGCGACATTGCCGAAGGCGGCACCCTTGCAGTGGCGAAGCCCACGGCGGTCTATAACGAAAGCGAGGTTCTCGCTCTCGTCGGGGCCGGTTCGGTACTCCACCAGATGTACAGGGCTGCAAAGAACGCCTGGAAGTACGCCCAGATTACCCTGGTGCGCCACAAGGCTACTGCGGGAACCCCCGCCACCTGGACCATCACGCTTTCCAATCCGACCGACGAGGATGCCGCGACGGTTGGCGGACTTGTCCGAATCGTCTATAACGGCAAGAAGGTCAATGTGGGCGTGAAAATCGGCGATACTGCCGAGGATGTCGCCAACGGCATCGCCACCGCCTTGAATGCCGAAGTTGCCGCACCGTTTACCGCCGAAGCCGCATCGGGTGTTGTAACCCTTACCGCAAAGGCAAACGGTGCCTACATTTCTGCCGCCAAGGGTGGCGTGAACGTCTCGGTCGAGGTCGTTTCCACCGATATCACGGCAGCAGACCCGATTCTTACTGCGGGAACTGGCGAAATTGACGTGGAAAGCGCACTTGCTGCGGCCTTCCCGGAACGTTTCCACCTGATTGTACTCCCTGCGGCTGACGAGGACAATTTGACCCTCTTGAAGACGCACTTGATGCAGGCCGCTGAACCGCTTGAACAGCGTGGCCAGCGTGGCATTGTGGCTACAATCGTTGCCGGGGCTAGCGACGCCATTTCCCTTGCAACCGACTTCAACTGCGAACGCCTGCACATTGCCGCAGTCAAGAACGCCATTCCCGCCACTACCTGGGAAATTGCCGCAGGCCTTGCCGCCATCTTTGCCAGCAATTCCCAGCCCAACAAGCCCATGAACGGGCTCCCGATCCCTGGCATTGGTCTCCCGGATATTGCCGACAAGTGGAGCGGCGAAGAGCAGGACGCCCTGCTTTATGGCGGCGTGATTCCCCTGGTGGAAGCAGATAGCGAACTTTGCATTGTCCGTGCAGTGACTACTCGCAGCACCAAGGACGGCGTCCGCTTCACCAAGCTCATTGACACGGGTGTTATCGCCTCGCTCGACTATTTCCGCGATTCCATTCTCGCCATGCACAAGGTGAAGTACAAGAACAAGGTCATCCACGAGCTGTTGCCCGATGCCCTGAACGAAGACAACATCGCCGTGGCAAAGAGCCTCGAAGGGGTGCAGATTCTGCGTTTCATTGACCAGTACGCAGACCAGTTCATCACCGAGGAATCGAAGGATGAACCGGGCCGTATGCTCTGCCAGATTCCGGCTCCTGTCGTGCCTGGCCTGAATCAGATCTATTCCACCATCGACCTTTACCTCAACTAAGGAGTGAACCATGAAGATTTCCCAAGTTACAGTCGTTCTTGACGGCGACAAGATTACGGGCTTCAAGCAGTTCAAGGAGAACGAAATCGAAGAAGCCCAGACCGTGGAACTCGCCGATGGCGAAGACGTGGTGGAAGTTCCGCCGAAATACGGTTTTTCGCTTACCGTCGTGCCCGACAGTGGTGCCGATCGGGATTGGACCGGAACCAGCGATGCCACTGTTGTCGTGCAGTACAAGGGCGGCAAGAAGGTGGTGTTCACCGGTTGCCGTCTCCTAAAACAGACTCCGGGTGACATTGACGGTAAGACCGCCAAGGAAACCCAGCTCGACTTCTACGCCCGCGCTCGCAAGGTAAGCTAATGACGGAACTTGAAAAAGCTATCCGCGAAGATAAACCCGACGAACTCATCGAACGCATCAAGGCCTCCCACGATGTCAAGCGTGTCGTGAGTTGGCCGGGCAGGCCGGACATCAAGATTGAAATTCGATTGCTGACGCTTTCCGAAACCCGCAAGGCTAAAGTCGATAACCAGCTGGAGTTCAAACACGACGGCATTGAAGTCACATGGTACAATCAGGCAGATTACCGCGAACAGGAAGCGGCGCACGGCATGTGGCGGGCCTTCTACAATGTCGATACGGGAGAACGTATTTTCCGCTCTGCGGAACACCTGCGCTCGTTCTGTACGCCCGATGAGCTGAAGAAGCTCTGCGACGAATTCAATGCTTTTGTGGAAGAATGTGACCCTAGCCTTGATGAAGTTTCGGACGAAAGTATCGAAACTCTCATTGAAACGCTAAAAAAAACGCCGGACCTGGTTCAATTGAAAGTCGTAAGCTTGAATACGGCCTGGAAGCTAGTGCGTACTTTGGTTGCCCGGTTGCAAGCATAACTGACGCCCAGTGGCTCCTTGTCTTTGCGATGAAGGGGCTTTTGGAACCCAACGAAGAAGATAAAGGATGGCAGACAATTGGCGAATAACGAAGTCACATTGCGAATCGGGGCTGACGCTACAGGTCTCCAGAATGGCCTGCGCCAGTCATCGACTGCCGTCTCTTCTTTCGGGACGAAGGCACGGGCGACCATTGCACGTGTCGGCGGGTCCATGCGTGGCCTTGCCGACCGTATGGTGACTCCGTTCAATTCGTTGGTTCTAGGCGGAGGCCTTGGTATGGCCGTCAAGAACGTGGGCGACCTTTCCGAATCGCTCATGTATTACGGTTTTGCGGCAAAGAAAAGCGACGCGGACACGAAGGTGTTCCGCGAATCGCTGCATAAGACGGCCATCGAAACAGGAGTTGCCGCCAATGAAATCCTGAACGGCGTTTCAAAGATCGGTGAAATTACGGGCCAGTTCGATTTTGCCGAAGAAATGGGCCCGAGACTAGCAAAAGCCGCTAAGGCTTCAGGGGCTTCCATGGAAGACTTGGCTAATGTAGCCTCGTCTTTAAAAGTGACCATGGGCTTGACCGCCGATGAAGTCTCGAAATTCTTCAATTCGCTGATTATCCAGGGCGACCAGGGTTCCTACACCCTGCAAAAGTTCGCAGCTGAAGGCAAGGCTCTGCTTGCTACTACATCGACTCACGGCATCAAGACTGCGGAACAGTTCGCTAGTTTCGGCGGCTATTTGCAGGTGATGAACTCGCAGATTAAGAGCGAAGCGGAACTCACCACATCCGTATCTGCTCTTTTTAGCGAACTTGCGTCAAAGGCAAAAGACCTTAATAAAATCGGTGTCCATGTTGTTGATAAAAACAGGGAATTTAATGATTTTGACGCAATTATGCGTCAACTGATGGATAAAACAAAAGGCGATATCCTGAAATTGGGCAAATTTTTTGGCGCATCATCTATGAAAGCTTTAATGCCCATCATCACCGAATACAAGAATGGATGGGAAACCTTAGATACCATTACGAAAAGCGGCCAAGAGGGTATGACCAATACGAAAGTGTTGGATGAACGCTTCCAAAAAACCGCTAATGATTTCAACAGCAATGTAGACAAGATGAAGGCAGTCGCCCTTCAATTCGCCGATACGAACCTTACGGGCCCCGTGGAGCAGCTCACGACCGCTCTGGGCTTTCTATCCCGCCACCAGGGAATAGTTACGGCGGGCTTCAAGATGATGGCCGTTGCGGCTGCTGCCTTGGGAATGGTCAAAATTGGCGGTCTCGTGAAGGATGTGGCCGGACTTGCCAGGGATATCAAGGGCATCTGGAGCAAGAAGGGTGGTGCCGGGGCATCTGCCGCAGGGACGGGCGCTTCCGCGTTGGATGCATCTGTCCAAAAGGTATTCGTAGTCAATATGCGCAGCGGTTTTGGCGGTGGTTCTGACTACATGGACGATGATGTGCCTATGTATCAGCCTGCTACCCAGAAGGCGGCCCAGGCTATGGAATCGACCACAAAAGAGGTCGGCAGATTCCGCCAGGGCCTTTCCACCGCACGTGCGGGGCTGAACAAGTTCGGGAGCAGTGTCATTGGCGGCACATTGATGACGGCTGCCACAGGCTGGGCCATGAATCAAATCTACAACTTTGGCCAGGCTTTCATGGAATGGCGAAATGTCGTTGCCGATGTCGAGGCCAACAGCCGGGCCATGGTGGACCGTAACCAGGCAGAATTTGAAAAACGGTATGGGCCTGAAGCAGCAAGGTGGAGCAAGAAGCATGGGGACACCCTTCTCGAAATCCAAAAGGAAGAAAACAGCTTCTTGCCGTCACAAAAGAAACTTGACAAGCTTTATGGCGATTTACGGCTATACAATCAGCTGACAAAGAATGCTGTCGCGGCTCAAAAGGGCGATAAAATGATGTCGCCCCAGGAATACATGCAGGCTTTGAACCAAAACATCATTATCAATGTGGATTCCAACGGCAAGGCTGTCGTCGAAACCGACAAGGGCAAGCCGCCCAAAGTCAGCGGACGAAAAACGACACCGGGATGGGGGGCATAATGGCTGAAGAAAAAATTCCAATGCTTGGCCCGTGGAAGCTTCGGCTGGAGTCGATTGGCGACGAAATCTCTCACGCTATAGCCGAAACTAAATACCCTTACAAGAACGGGGCCGATCTCGAAGACATGGGCGTTGAACCTGAAACGCTCAAGTTCTCTGGTGTTTTGATCAATGACGAGTATGACAGAAACTATACCGAGCTGAGAAATTGGTTCCTATCGATTTTCAAAGCGCCAGTCTTGCTGGTACATCCCAAGCATGGCGCGGTTACAGGCTACCCCAAGAACGTATCATTCAGTAATGACCGTCGCAAGAGATATGCCGCATTTACATTTGATTTTGTGGTAGCGCATGTTCAGGACGATATCCAGAGCTATACGGACCCGTATGACGCCAATTTCGAAGAAACACAGGCTCTCAATTTGGAAGTCCAGGAGAGTGTCGCCGTATCGATGCAACAGACCGGCGTTCCCGATATTCCCGGTTCTTCGGACTGGTCGCTTATCGATGTTTGGGGCTCATTAGGCGATGCTGCCCGCAGCTTTGGCGAAGCGACAAACAAGGCCATGGGGCAACTCCTGGGAACAATTGAATCCATAAAGGCCCCTGTCGATGCAATCAATACGACCATCGATTATATGGACTCGCTGTCAGGAACCTTGACAAAGGCTATCCAAGAATGCTGCGATTCTTTCGTGACACTTGCCAGAAAGGCCGGTTCCAACAAGGGCAAATCCAGGGCATCTACCGCCACCTTGGTCACCAACGCTTCATCGATGTTGGCGTCCCTTTATGGTGCCCCCGCAAGCGTTCGGGCTGCATTTGCGACCCTTGCTGCCGCTACTGTCGCTACGGAGACCGCCAAGCAGATTTCTGATGACGAGAAAAAGATGGGCGAATCTATTGCGGCTGAACGAGTCGCCATTGACGATGCCGAAGGCCGCGAACTAGCTTCGGAAAGTGAACCGTATCTGCTTTCCCCCGATGAACTTGAGGATACGTTAGCCTTGGCAAGGGAGTTCATCCAACAGGTTCTTCCGCAGGCTGTAAGCCCCTACAGGCTCAAGAAAATGGCGGCGACGCTGTCGGATGCGGTGCTTCGTATCAAGCTGGAATACATGACCACAAAGACGGTCAATGTGACCCACGAAACACCACTCCACAAGATTGCCCTGGACAACAAGCTGAATTACAAGGCGGCTGAACGCCTTTGCGCATTGAATAACGCCAAGAATCCCACGTTTATGAAAGGCGAGGTGCTTGTCTATGCAGAATGATGAAGTCCTCTTGCTTGTGGAAAAAGCGCATGCTGACAGGTTCGTGAGCTACACGATCGATACCGACCTGTATTCACCGGAAGGCTCGTTCCAGTTCGAAAGTGATTCTAAGTATGAAGTGAACAAGGGCGATTCCTGCGAAATTTTTGTTAATCGCAAACGCGTGATGAAGGGTCTTGTCGATTCCGTGCGTCGTTCTCTGTCTCGAAGCGGGCCAAAGCTGGAAATCGAGGGCCGTTCCGTCGCGTCCGTCCTGGCAGACTCCAGCGTGACAAACTTCGGAACTTTGCCGACTACCTTGCCCGCACTAGCTGAAAAGCTGGTGCGCGACCTTCCGTTTATCTCCAGGAAGGATTTTGTTTTCAAATCGGGCTCCGATAAAGTCAAGGTCAAAAGAAAGTTTGTGGAACTTTCTCCGGGCGACAGCGTTTTCGATGTCCTCAAGAAGGCGGCAAATTCGCAAGGCTTCCTGTTCTGGGCGTCTCCCGAAGGCGAACTGGTCTTTGACAAGCCTGTTGAACGAGGCAAGGCTGATTTCAAGATCCATGCCTTTGAAAATGGCGAGGAAATGGACTATATCGAGGGGTCTGTCACCGAAACAATGAACGGTCAGCACTCGCTTATCAAGGTTATCGGCGAAAGCCAGGACGATAGCGATATCAAGTATGTTGCCGCCTCGGTCAAAAATGACGATTTCCCGTTCTATCGCCCTCTTGTGGTAAACTGGAACGAGAACGAGGGCCCTGCCAAGAAAACCGCAGAACTTCAGCTGGCAACGGAAAAGGCTTCCGCAATCCAGCTCGAATACACGATGCCCGGGCACTCGCAAAACGGTATTCCCTGGACAATCAACGCTTTTTGCGACGTGGAGGACCATTACAACGGCGCTGTTGACTCGTATCTGATTAAACGCCGCACGTTCACGCTCTCCAGGAGTGAGGGCAAGAGAACCCGCCTTGAATTACAGCCTGGAGGCTCCCTATGATGAAATTTTTCACAAGCTTGGTAACCAGCTGCAAGGATGTGGCAGGCAAGCTCCGCAGTATCAGCGGCAAGGCTAACGGTATCGAATTTGAAGGCCGTCAGATGATGCAGCATTTTGGCTTTATCAGCATTCCCAAGGCCGGTGAGCGTTGCCTTTTCCTGCAATTCGGCAATGTCGTCATCGCGGTTGCAAGCGACGGCAAGAACCATCCCGCCGTAAAGGAAGGCGAAACGGCCATTTACCGCGAAAAGGCACACTATATCATCCTCAAGGATGACGGCACCATAGCCATCAAGGCGGATGGCGGCGTCGATGTCGATGGCGACCTGCGCGTGAACGGCGAAGTGAGCGACAAGGTGGGTAAGCTCTCTAAGCTGCGCGATAATTACAACCTGCACACCCATGTGGGCAACCTCGGTGCTCCTACTTCACCGACGGACAAACAGGATACGGGGGCGTAAATGCTTGACCTGGACACTCTCGATTCCGAATTTTCCCGGATTGTCAAGTCTGCCGACGGCAAGACAAGCGTGGCTCCCCAGCTTGCCAAAGCATACGACGATTATGCCAAGGGCGGCGTCATCCTCGGTGCCGACCTTTCTGCTGGCGGCGATAAGTCGCTGCTTGAAAGCGCCTTTACGGTACTTGACCCGTCTAGCAGCACACCCGCCAACATGGCCGCCAAGCTCTGTGCTTATTGGCAGGGGCTCCCGAAGCCTGGAAATGCAGAACATGGCGGTGTTGACGTTGTGTCCGTCGAGCCGACCTTTTCGGCTGTTCAATCGGTGGTTTTGGATGTTATCACGAATTTGGTGAACGAACAAGCGGTTTCTAAACAGGAGGTTCAAAAGCCATACAAAAAGCTTTTTGGTGCCATTGAAGATGTATTGAAAACCGCTGTCTGCACAATCACTGAAGCCATGTCCACGACACCGCCAAGTACGTCGTCTTTCCCGGAGAATTTACAATGACAACAGACCAGATTAAAGAAGAGGTTCAGCTTTCGCTTACCGTAGCAAAAGGTTCATTTTACAAGAAACCTGAATTTGGCCACCGTTTCAAAGAACTTGCCCGTGAAGTGGCATCCGAAAACACCAGGAGCAAAGCCGAAACTTATGCCACCGAGGCACTAAAGTGGATGCTGGACTACAAGCACCTTAGAAGCGTAGAATCGACGGCAACCTATGCCGATTCCGACAAGCTTCTGGTGCATGTGGTATGTGTTGCATACAATGGCGATGTGATTGAATTTAAGCGTTTTGTGGAGGTCGGCGATGTCCGTAACAGTTGATCAAATCTTGCAGCGCATGATTGTCGATGCGAAAAACTACAACCCGACTATCAAAATTAGTCAGGGAACGGAATTTATATCCGTTTTGCAGCCTCTGCATCTGCCATCTGGGGCGTCTACAAGCAGCTGGACTGGACCCTTGACCAGATTTTCCCGACTACAATGAACCAGGAGAGCCTGGAACAGTGGGCAAACAACCGTGGGCTTGACTACAGCAATCTGACCGCAAGCGAGCTCCTGACGCTCATTTTGTCGTATCTTCGTAACCCGAAGAGCGGTGGCAAGCCTAGTGATTACGAACGCTGGGCACTTGAAGCCTCTTCTACTGGCAAGGCTATCGGGCTCGAATCCTCGATGATTACGGGCACTATGCCCAATTTGAGTGCCGCCAATGCCGTCAAACCGCACGATCGTGAGAGCGTTGCATTTACCTGTGGCTCAAACGATACGGGCAAAGGCGTCATTATCAATTTAGGTGGTTCTAAGGCCATTATCGGCATTGGTCTCGGTTTCATTACCAACCGACCGGCTTCCTTTGGCGTATTTACTTCCGATGACGGCCAGGCATGGACTCGTCAGGGTAAACTTGATATGGCCTACTGGTGGGCAATGACCGATTTCAGCGAAGTATCTGCCAGGTATGTCAAGGTAGAACTAGAAGAAATTGAGGCGCTCGAAAGTTGGCAAACGGAATCCCTGAACGAAGTCAAGTGCTTCGGCATCGAAATTTATGTGCCTAGTGACTCAAATGAGGCCCCGACATCATCCCGATGCCTTAAGAACTACTATGGCGTGGGAACTGTTCTCATGCTGATGGGTCCGAGTTCACTTTCGATGCGCTGTTGTGAAGCTGTCCGGGCAAAGTGCGAATACGAAGGCCCCGTCGCACCTCGTGAAATCTGGACAAATGTCCCGACCGAACCAGTTCTTTCCCTGCGTGTCACGGTACAAGGATTGCAGAACATGGACGAAGAA
Organism: Fibrobacter sp.; assembly: GCA_017503015.1. Taxonomy (NCBI): domain Bacteria; kingdom Pseudomonadati; phylum Fibrobacterota; class Fibrobacteria; order Fibrobacterales; family Fibrobacteraceae; genus Fibrobacter; species Fibrobacter sp. The sequence continues at coordinate 57,800 of JAFVTX010000046.1, forward strand.
GCGTTCCGGGAAGACGTTGCCAAGTATTTCGCCGATCTTGAACCTGGAGACCTGTTTATTCCTGCCCAGATTGTGGTCTATGTCCTTAAAAATGGTGGAACCAACGCCACGATCGCGGTTTCGCAGAATGGCGGAGCCTACCAGGAACAGACAGACGCTATTCCGTCTGGAAAAACAGAACAATTTACTCTCGGTGACCTGGAGGTACGACAGTAATGGTTGAGAATCCCTTCGAAAGTCCGCACTACAGGGCCCTTACGCAGCTCTATCCGCTCCAGATGGATGCGGAAGAATATGCCGTAGCCAAGGAGCTTGATAGAGCCCTGGAAAGCGCCGATGCCGTTTACCGTGAAATCTTTCCTGGTTCAGCAATAACGACTCTAGATCGTTGGGAAAACCTTTACGAATTAGGCCATTCCGGCTCCTTGGACGTTCGCCGCCAAGCCCTTTTAGAGGTTATCAACAGGGATTCAGGCATTGCAGAACGTCATTACAAGGCTTTGGCGGCTGCAATCGGTTTTGACATTGATATTGTAAAACCGCCCAGGATGTTCCGGGCAGGTCTTAGCAGGGCTGGATTTGCTATTTACGACCCCGAGGAACAATATACCTGGACAGTAAAATGCAGCAGGTATAGATACCATTGTTTGGACTTGATTCAAACGCTTGAATCGCAGAAAATCCCATTTACCAAAATCCGGTGGGAATTTCAGCCTCTTAAGAAAATTTTCCTAGAAACTGGCGAAACACTTTTAACCGAATCGAACAAACCGATTCTTTTGGAGGAATAATGGCAGAACAGAATGAAGATTTGGGTTCGACCATCCTTGAACTGGATGAGAAGTCCCTGGCCGAGCTCCGTGAAAACGGCTTCTTGCTAGTTGCGTTCCCTGGTGGAAACGCAAAGTTGGCACTAGCCCAACTTGATAAAGTTTTCATTGCTGAGTATGGAGAAACTGATGTCGATTTGATTGAAGAGCAAATCAATTTAGGAAAAATATGCTTCTGCAAACACAACTCATTTAATCGGTATTTTCCTTTAGGTCATTATAATGCGAAAAGTACGCATACCCCAAGAATTATCGTTTTTAACGGATACGGGAATGGTTCGATAGATGATATACGAATAATGGATAGTTCTTGGAGTTACAACCAAGGCCAAAGACTTGAAGATAAGGGTGAACTGGTTGATCAGACGGTCACTGTCTCTGAGGGCAAGATTTCCGTCAATAACAATGCTAGGGCCTCCGTAACTCTTTCTGATCTAAACGCATTAGAAATAAATGTTCAAGTTGCATCTATGGCTCATGCTGCCAATACTTGCATTGAAATTGATAACAGAAGCAACAATAATCCGGTCACATTAACTGTTAAAAGAGGTGGTGCCGTCCTTCGACATTCAGCGTCTGCTGGTGTTTCTATTGCAGCAGGCAAGTTTGTCCAGGTGACGGTCGTCGGCGATTGTTGGACCATGGCAGAATTTGAGGCTTGATATGATATTGACGCATCACGGCATAAATTCCCTTGGTCGGGGTGAGGAATATCCAGATGAAGCCTATGATTTCGATATGGCCGATATCAAACGAATTTTCCCTGCGGCCGATGAGAATTCGGGTATTACCCTTGGGGCTGTGATTACGCCTACTCGCAATATAGTCGTTGATAGTTATGCCTGGTTTGCGTACCAGCAAGAACGCAATAACTGGAACCCTGCAGTAGGCATCTACGAAACCGACATGAGCATAACGGAGCATTATGCCCAAAATTTGACAAAATTGTGGGGAAGTACTAGCAATGACAGAATTTCCGTCACAAACAACGTCTTTGAGTTGAATGGCAAGCAGTGGGACAAGATTTTGGTAACTCTTCCCCAGGCGGTAACCCTCGAAGCGGGCAAAACTTACACGATTTTCACGCGAAAAAACCGCTATGCACGGGCAGAAGGGGCAGCAGAAGATGTTTACGTGGTCCCGGGCAAGACCCAGTCGGCCTTCATTTACTACGGCTGGAGTATCCCGGACCAGAACTACATCATGGATGGGCCAGGTACAATGCCTGCCGTGTATCTCGAAATTAACAATCAACCATACAATCAATAACCATTCAAAAGAGGTTAAAAATGGAAAAAAAGGTCTTTAAAACAGGTGAAATTATCACCCCAGAGTTCATGAACCAACTCCAGGACGCTATAAAAGAGACCGAGTCTGAAGTTGGCGAACATTATGGTAAATTTGAAGAACTTGTTACAGCTCTTATGCGCGTATTCACCTCCAATTTTGACACCTATTCAGTGTCAAAGGGTGGAGTAACTCTTACTGAAAGTGGCGATGGCATTACATTGACACGTTCTACAGAGGGTGGAACCTATGAATTGTCTATTTCTGAAGAAGGTATATTAATTTCTGCTTCTTACAGGGGCATATCCCGCAATGTCAAATTGTCTTATGACATGTTTAGTCAAATATTATCCACCGCGGGAGGCGTTGAAATTCATGATGCAATAATTGATTTTGTTGCACCTGGCGGAAATACGGTGTTGGCAAGCATTCGTTATTCAGAAGGAAAAATTTCCTTCAGTAAGCCAATATCGATAACAGGAGATATTGAATCATCCGGCTGGGTTAAAGCTTATTATGGAATAGATTTTGGTACTTGGAAAATTGTAAACGGTGGTTATGGCACTCTCGTTATCTCTAAAGTTATTGATGGAAATGCCGTCAACGTCATTACTGTTGGCTATGATGATGCGGGTACTGTGGATGTCAACAGAAAAATAATCGCAAAAAAAGGTATTTCAGGAGTTTTGGTTTCCGGGAAAAGGGTGTTGGAAACAGACAGTAACTTCATTGTAAAAAAAGATGGTGCAAATAGTGATGGAAATGTTACTGCGGAAGGTGGCGTGACCGCTGGACAGGGTAGAATTACCATGAAAGACAACGACGCCGAAAATAGGCCTGCTGGCGTTTGGATGAGCAATGGTCAATCAGGGACTAATAATAAACAGGCTAGTATGGCCCTGGGAACAGACGGTAAATTGCATATTAGTGGAACCAATGGCATTGCCGCCGGGCCAATGTCTGTTGCTGGGAACCTAGATATTTCTGGACATGTACTCCTTGATTACGGTTTTGCCGAAGATTACAAGAGTGTAATTTTGACAACAGGCGATCTAGATATAAGCTCTACCACTTTCAAGAACCGTTATGAAGCGGGTTCAACACTTAAGATTGTTAACGCATCAGATTCATCAATTAGAGTAACCTTAGGTTCTGGGCATACAAGAGATATCGAAGCTTACTCTTTCGCAGATTTCTTTAAATACGGCAATCTTTGGTATAAACAAGACTAATTTTGTCTCACAAAATGTGAAAAATTGTCTCATTCAAAGCGCGCCGTTATATCTGCATTTTTTTTCATTTGTACGATTATTCCAATTTGGATTACAAGAAACTGCTATAAAAGTCTGAAAAGCGACTTTCGCCAATTGTAAACTTAAATTTACTATAGGGAAGGGTATGCGGTCCTGCCGCGGTGAGTTTATATTTGTTCTTATAAAATTCTCACAACGAGAACGGTTTTTGCTGTAACACAGATAATCGCGAGGTTCTATGCTAAAACTCCGCTTCCCCAAACTGGTAGCCCTGGGCACATTTGCCCTGGGCCTTTTCTCCACCGCCTACGCCGAAATCGCTCCCTTGCGTGTTGGCCCCGTGAGCCAGTACGGCATGTTAATGACGGGCATAAACTCGCAAAACGAAGGTCGTGTGTATGGCAGTTGTAATGCTTATTCTAACGCCAGCGGCAACGAGGTTCAGGTAAAGGGCATGAGCCTGTTCTGGAGCAATGAAAAAAGCCAGAACCGCTTTTGGAGAAATGATGTCATTACGGGAATGGTAAGCCAGCAGGGCATCCAGGTAATCCGTGCCGCCATGGCGGTAGACGACCAGGGCTGGGGAAATGGACATTACTTTATTAATGGCAAGACTGAATATTATCAGGACTTGCTGGACGAGACGGTCCAGGCGGCTATTGAGCAAGATATTTACGTGATTATCGACTATCACTCCCACACGGCGGTGGACAATGTAGGTCGTGCCAAGGAATTCTTCAAGATTCAGGCGAAAAAATGGGGCTCTTATCCCAATGTGATTTTTGAAATTTACAATGAACCCATATGCAAGGCGGGTCAGGGCCATGGCAACAGTTCCAATTGCACGATGATTACTTGGCCAGAAATCAAGGCGTACGCCAACGAGGTGATTCCCATTATCCGCCGCTATTCCAACAACCTGATTGTGGTGGGAACTCCCAGTTGGTCTGGAAATCCTGGTGCGGTCGTTGGAAATGCGATTACCGGTTATGATAACATTGCCTATACGTTCCATTACTATGCGGGCAAGGACGATGGCTCTGACGCCCATGATTTTATTTCGATGTCGGCCGACGTGAACAGCGCGCTTGGGGCCGGACTTTCCGTGTTTGTGACAGAATGGGGAACTGTAGGTTATGGCGGCGATGGCGCTCCCAGCATGGCGAACAATCCCCAGTGGCAAACCTGGATGAACTTGAAGAAACTTTCATCGGCTAACTGGAACGCAGGCAGGAATATGACCAAGGATGGGGCCGAAAATAGCGAGTACTTTGCCGACTTCGACGTAGATAACACATCTCCTGCTAACTGGACCTATTCTGCCAGTGGTGAGTGGGTAAATGCCAATGTCTTTAACGGACTTTCTGCTATGACATATTCCCGGTGCGCAAGCTATGTGGACCTGCCCGCTGTTCCGGCTGACGATCCTGATTTTGACGATTCTGGTGATGACTTTGGTGACAATATCTATGAAGACGAGGTTATCAGTCATGATTACGTGATTGTTGATTTTGACATGAATAACTTGGGAGGCGGCAACTATTCCTATGTGTACTCAAGTTTAGATGATCCCAATGGCGATTGGACTTGGTATATTGGCAACGATGGTGAAAAGACCTTCTTTGTAGATGGCTCTAATGCCGGGGGCTTGGTGAAAGTGTTTGCCAATGATGGTGCCGGTTGGGCTGGTTTTGGCATCTACTTGAAAGAAATGAAGGGCTGCGAAGTTTTGTCGTTCAAGTACAAAGGCCTGGCGAATGATTTCTCGTTCAATGCTGGCAGTTCTGTGCTTATACAGGAAAGTCTTATTGGCACAGAATCGTGGATGACTCAGTCAATTTCCTTGGACGGTATTGACCCCGTTGTCCTTGAATCTCCACTGGAGCTCAAATGGCAAGTTTCAGGTTCTCCTAGTGGCGGAGATCTCTACATAGATGACGTGGTGTGCGGAGAACCCTCCAGCAGCTCAAGCGGCGATGAACCTGCAAGTTCCGGTAGCTTCGAAGAATATGCGCTCTCGCCGAACTACGATTATGCCTACGCTGGTAACGGCTGGACTATTGAAAACCCGCAAAATGAAGGGAATATAGCGGCGATCGTTTATGACGACGAAATGGGCGGTGATTTCTGGGGCCTAAAAAATGTGAATACAGAAGAGGAAGGAGGTTATGCCGGTGTAGGTATGAACATTTCTAATTTGAACGGATGCCAGGTCCTATCTTACCAGTATATAGGCGTTGGCCATAACCTGACTTTTGCCAATACTCCCGATGGAGAAGATGTGTTGGCAGAATGGGAAATTCCCAGTAGCAACACTTGGACAACCCATACATTCAATATGTCTTCACTATCCGGAATCAATTTGGAAAGAGAGCTTGATATCAAGTGGCAGGTTCCTGGTGGTGAAAACGGAAACCTCTACGTCAAAGAAATCCAGTGTGTATTGGATGGAGGTTCCAGCAGTTCCAGCGTCGGTGAGGAAAGTAGTTCCAGCGTTGAATTGCCCATAGTGGCAGAACCCACCACCAACACGGAACTGTTCGACGATTTCGAGGACGGCGATTATTACCCGCTTTGGGATGGTATAGGGCAATGGTGGGCCGAGACGGATGTTGTTGGTGGCGGCGGATCTTCGAATGCGGAGCTTTCCTTTGTGAAGGGAAGTGCTTCGGCCAAGGCTCTGCAAATGTCATACTCCCTGGATGTGGGGGATTATCCATGGGGTCCTCCCTATGCAACTATTTCCACCAACGATTTTAACGAGATGAATTTGTCACAGTGCTCGGAAGTCCGCTACGACTACAAGGGCTCAGCCCACAAGTTCCGCTTGAAGGTGAGTTCGACCATGAATGACCTGCTGGACATGGACTGGGGATTCCCCACCTTTGCGGTAACGTCGCCTAGCGAGTCCTGGCAGACCGTGACGATTCCCGTCGCTAGCCTGAGGCAGGAATGGACTGGCTCAAGCGGCAACTGGGTGGATGTAGAAACGGTGCTCCAGTATGCGAATGGTTTTGACTGGAGGGTTGACGGTGAGGATACAGACGACAAATCCAGCGGCACTCTCGCCATCGACAATATCCGCTGCGTGGGCCTTGCCGAAACGCAGTACTACAGGATTACATTCATGAACGGCACCGAGCCCTATGAAGCAAAGGATTGGGCCGCAGGCTCCAATGTACCGGACCCCGAAGGGACACCTGCCAAGGCCCCTGATGCCCAGTTCACTTATACTTTCAGCAATTGGACCTATGGCAACGACGGATATGGTAATCCCACGAGGTATGTGACCGGCACTGCCACCTACGAGGCCGTTTACAACTCCGTTCTAAGGGCCTACACGGTTAGTTTCTTGATGGATGACGGGACTCCTGTTGAAAACGGGGTGCTTGAAGGCGTGGAATATGGAACCCTGGTTTCGTCCATTGTTCCTGCGGAGGACCCCACCAAGGAATCGACTGCCGAATACACCTATGCCTTTACGGGCTGGACTCCCGATATCGCGGATGCCATAGTGACGGGAAACATCGATTACACGGCCGTGTTTAGTGAAAATAAGAACAAGTATGCCGTTACCTTTGTGGACGAAGACGAATCCATTTTGAAGGCTGCGGTTGAGTATGATTACGGCACGTTGCCCGGGGCTATCGATGTGCCCACGGTCGAAGACAAGAATGGCAAGAAATTTGCGGGTTGGGAACCCGGGCTAGCCACGGTTACAAAGGAGGTCACTTACAAGGCGGTCTATACCGACAAGATTGTCGTCACCTGGAAAGATGACGACGGCTCCGTGCTGCGTCAAGATTATGTTGATGATGGCGATATGCCGTACTATGGCGAAGATCCCGCAAAGGATCCCACGGCTGAATACACTTATACCTTCGACAAGTGGACTCCCGCGGTGGTTGCCGCTACGGAGAATGCGACCTATACGGCCTCGTATACAAGCGTGAAGAACAAGTACGACGTGACATTTGTAGCCGAGCATAACCCCGATGCGAACATCACTGTTTCCAAGGAGTACGGAGAAGCGGTCGCATCGTTTGCTCCGCAGGTCGATGGCGCCGTGACCGCCGAATACACCTATGTTTTTGATGGCTGGATGCCGGTCATTACGGACCAGACAGTCATTACGGGCGGAGTCACTTACACGGCCAAGTACAAACAGAACAAGAATCAGTACACTGTGGCCTTCGTGAGCGATGACGGCTCCACGCCACTCTCCAGTGTCACCAGGGACTACGGCACTGAAATTGTCTCCATGTTCCCGTCGCCAGACCCGACAAAGGAACCGACAGATGCAAAGACCTACGAATTCGACAGGTGGGTGATAAAGGTTTCCGACACCGAGGATACGGAACTGGCTGAAGGTGCTGTTCTTGTTTCCGACATGAAACTCAAGGCCGTATTCAAGGAATTCCCGCGCAAGTACGGAATCACCTTCTTGAACGAGGACAACAGCGTCTATAAGGCACAGGTCATGTATGAGTATGGCACCCTGGCCAGCGAGATTTTGCCGGAGGAAAATCCGACCAAGGATAGCGACGACAAATTCAGCTACACCTTTGCGAATTGGGACCCCCAGGTAACCGATGTGACAGGAGAGGCTGTCTACAGGCCGGTATTCACTTCAACCGCGCTTGTGCCTGAATATTCTAGCAGCTCTGCGGAAGGTCCTGAGTCCAGTAGCAGCGAAGAGCCGATTGAATCCAGTTCTAGTGAAACGCCGGTTGTCTCTAGTTCTAGCGAAGATCCCGAGGTATCTAGCAGCAGCGAAGGACCGGTTGTCTCCAGCTCCAGCGAAACGCCTGTAGCCAGCAGTAGTTCTGAGAAACCGGCCTCTAGTAGCAGTACAGAGATTGCCGCGAACTCTTCGAGTTCAACTTCGGCGCCTCTCAGTTCAAGCGACGCTAGCTCCAGTTCTAGCTCTGCCGACAAACCGAAATCTAGCGCAAGTGAGGACGATAGGTCCAGCAGTTCCAAGGGCAATGATTATGCCAAGTCCAGTTCTAGCGGCAAAACCGATGGACTCTACCCGACGGTGGGCAGTGTGAACATGGTTTTTGCCCACAACGAGCTGACGGTCACCGTGCCTAAGGCGTCGGAAGTGAAAGTCCACGTGTTCGACATACAGGGCCACCTGCAGGAACATTACCTGGGCTACTCCGCCGGAGACCACGTGGTATCCCTCAGGCACCTGAACAAGGGAGTGTACATTGTCCGGGTGGCAAGCGGGAGCGCCGTGAAGACCCAACGGATAATGATAAAGTAGGATTTGATTTTCTACACCTCCAAACAAAGTCCCAGTCGCAAGGCTGGGACTTTTCCGTAAGGGGTTATTTAGTGTTTTGACAAAAAATAGCCCCGTGGAACACGGGGCTGCAATCAGGGGGAGACTTCCCCCTTTACACTCCCAGGGCCTCGATGGCGGCCTTGTACTTGTGGAGGCGGAACTTGGTCTTGAGTTCCCGGCGTTCCTGGCGCTGGATGTACTTGTCGTCCATGAGCATGGTCAAGATAGCGGCCTTTGCCTTTGCGGCAACGGGGTTGTCCTTGAGGGTCTCCACGAATTTCACGAATTCCTTTTCGCGGGCCTCGTAGGTGGCCTGTTCGGCGGGCATGCCCTGGGCCATGAGGTTGCAGCTGTATTCGTCGATCCAGCCCTGGTTCTTGTGGTAGGTCATCTTCTGGATGAGTTCCACCATGTCGGCGGGTACGCCCATGGCGATGACGTCTTCGGGAGTTTTCTTGGTAGAAGCCGTGATGAGGTCCTGCAGGATGGCGAGGGTCTGCACCTCTTCGGACTCACCCTTGTTCTTGAGGTAGTCCGCCACGTTCTGCAGAAAGTCGATGTAGGGTCCGCCGGCCTTGTCCTTTTGACCTTTGTGGACCTCGGCGGCAATTTTGTAGGCTTCTTGGTAAGAGAGCATGTTAATCCTTTTTAAGTGTAAAATCTTGGGGCGTCGGGCGCCTTACCCTCAATATATATAATTCTTTTATTGGAAAAATGTGTGTTTGTTGAAAAAAAAGGATGTTTTGCGTTTTTTTCATAAAAAAGGCTTTTTTTCTGTTTTTTAGGGGGTGGAAAAAACGTTGATTGCTAAATTTGACGTCGAAATTTTACAAGGAGAATTCTGTGTCGAATCAATTCATAAAAAAGGCTTTACTCGGTGCCGCAATTGTGCTCAACCTCTCCGCTTGCGGAGACGAGTCTGTGGTGGATAACGACGGACTTTCGGTACTTGAAGAACTGGATGAAGAGTGTACGGACCAGAATGACGGGTCTGTGGCTTTTGTAAAGTCCACAAGGACCGTATATATGTGTGCTGACGGCGAATGGATTGCTTTGAGTGACCAGGAGGGTATCCAGTATCGTTGCGGATCGGAATACCTCAAGGATTCGACGGGGATTGCCATTGTCTGCGACGGCGATACCATTGGAACGGTCAGCAACGGAAAAGATGGGATTAAAGGTGGAAATGGTGTAACTGTCGATACGGCTGCAATCAACAAGTCTATCAAAGACGCTTTGAGCAGTACCTCGAGCAAACTTATCGAAGATATCGATGACAAGTTCGACGACGCCTACAGCAGCTGGAACGCAGAACTTGAAGACAGGTCTTGCGCCATCGTCGATACGGTTCGCGACAACGAAAGGGCAAGCATCACCGTGACTATCAAGTGCGGCGAAGCCGAAACCATGATGGAAATTCCGTTCGCGCCCGTGAACGAGAATCTCGGCAAGGTGTACAAGAAGCATGTTGTCGTGCGTCTCCCGGTGCAGGCCAACAAGGAAACAAAAACCGATGACATCTACGAAGAAATCTGGAAGAACCTCAAGGGTGGCGACAATGCAGAGCTTACCGTGACGGACCTTGACGAAAAGTTCGCCCCGAACGGCAAGGTGTTTATGCAGGACCTGTTCGCCTCTGCCAATAAATCCTTTGTGACAATCGAAGAAACCAACGAAAAGACGGTGGAATACAAGGTTGCCCGCCTCGAAGGGGATCTCAACATCACGAACCTTACGACCCCGGTTGTGAAGCTCCGTGTCAAGCTGAACCTGAGCAACAACGCTTTCGGCGCCTTTGGCGGATTTGGCTCGAACGCAACGGATGTCATTTACAACACCTATGCAGACTTGTCCGATGCGTCCGATACGGTTGTCATCGACTTCCTGACCGACTACAAGGCCGCCCGCGTAAAGAAGTTGGTTGACGATGGTAACGGTTTTGGTGTTGCAAACGAGCAGGCGAACAAGGAACTTGCCGGTGCCCTTTATTTGGAAAACAGCGAAGAGTATCCGTCCTTCGAACATTATGCCCCCGATCAGATTGGCCTGGCCGAAAACTTCAACAGCATCGTGTGGGTGATGGCCCTCATTGACCAAAAGGACAAGACTCCGGGCTTTAACCCGGTCTATAACGCTTTCCGCAATGTCTTTGCCGAAAACGGCAACTTTAACACCGCCGTCAATACGACTTACGCAGGCAAGGAACACAGCATGTTCTTTGTTGATTACCTCGCTTTGCTTATCGACGCGAACTTCTTCAAGTGGAACCAAATGCAGCATGGCGACTCTACTGCTGAAACGAATGTCTGGAGTGGTACGGATGCCGTCTATTACAAGATTTTGCAGAATGGATTTGTGGAAGCCTATAAGCTTAAAGTCGAAGACGCAAAGGATTTCAATGATCCGTCTGGCTATAGCAGCAAGGTATATAAGTCTGATGTCAAAGGAGGATATTTCCATTACTTTGAATATATTGAAAACGAACAAGTTTGGTATCCTGTAACACTTTGGGCTGTAGGTGTTGCAACGGTGGAAAAAGTTTGCGATGCTGACGCTGTTAATTCGACCTTCTTCTATAGCTTTGAAGGTCTTGATGATAATGCCGTTTGTGTATGCAACGATGAAAACTGTGGCTGGCAATATACTGACAATGTATGCTTGGGCCGAAACAAAGGCGATAAGGGATCGGCGTTCTTTGACGGGAAAATTCAAGAGTATGAGTGCGAATGTGATCTACCAGCTTCTTCTACTTGCGATAATCTTGTGCCTGATATTCCGAGCTCTTCGGGTTCTTTCGGTGAATCGAGCTCTTCCGGTGAATATTCTGAACAGGACGGCCTGACCCCGGAAGAACAGGCCAACAATCCGGAATCCAAGCTTTACCTCGGTGAATGCAGCGCTACTGTAAACGAAGGCAAAGAAAAGCTGTTCGACACCAAGAATGCGGAACTTGCCACGACAACGAGCAAAACGACCTTTGTATGAGATGGCTCCAAATGGAGAAAGAAAGATGATCATGACGAGAAATATGGTACATGTACAAAAACCGTGATGGAAAAGGGCGAAGTCAAGGCAGAATCTGGTTCCAGATATTATAAGTGCGATTACCTTGATAAACAGGAAAAATACGAATGGGTTTCTACAGCTAAGGTTGACTTTGATTTACGTAAAGCTTGCCATTATGGCTATGTCAATGAAAAAGTGGTTACTGAATCCGGTTATGAATATGTTTGTGAAGAAAATTCTGAATATACAGACAACGACGGTAACCATATCCATGAATGGCGTGAACTTAGCTTTGAGGATATCTATGGCGAATGCGATGAAGATAAGATGAAAAATCAAACCAAAGTAGCAGTTTACGGAGGGAAAAAATACAAGTGTAACTACATTTCTGGAGGTTATTCCGGCGGATACTCTTGGGTTAAAGCAAGCGATTTGGATGAAAACGCAACGCTTGGAATTTGCACGAGAAATCGATTCAGAGAAAAAGATGTTGCTATAGTCGGTAACGCATACTATGGATGTCTTTATAATAATAACGTAGAAGGAATCCCCGCAAGTTCTTCCTCCACAGATTGGCTAGAAATTGGTGAAAAAGAGTACCTTAACGCCAAGCTTGGTGATTGCGATACCGATAGAGGTAATACTAAAAACATTGCAGACATTAAGAGCGAAACCCTCAAGGATGGTGAAAGCCACAGTTTCAAGTGCTCTATAGCTAAAGAAGTCGTAAATGGCTATGGTAAGTGGGTTGACGCCTCCACAGACATTGCTCTCGACCAGATTTGCAACAGAGATAACGAAGATGCAACTGTTACCAAAGAAAGCGTAATCTATGTCTGTGCGTACAAGGATGAATCATCCATGTATCAGTGGATTACTTCTGATGTGTACTGCGAAAATAAAGGTGAAAATTTGACATATGGCGGGTATCTTGATAATCCGCTTAGTTCTTCTAGTATGGCTCACTGTGGTGGACGTATTGAATGTCAAACGGAAACCGACAAGAAAATCTGCTATGTCGGTACTGAGTCTTTCGTCAAATTGGATAGCATGTGGCAATCTGTGGCAGATTATTGCGATAAACATTCTACAGGTTACGCCTGTGAATTTCCAAAACACGTAGGTGATGATTTGGAGGCATCAACTCTTAAGTATTACGAACAAACGGAATACTACGTAAATACAGAACAAGGTTATAAGAAAGCAGAAACTGCAGAAGAATATTGCGAAGCGTTTAACCCGAAGCGTGAAGGGCTCTGCGTATTTGAATTTGACGTTTATTCTTATTGTGAAAGTTCCAGTGAATGGAAAGCTGGGTCGTGCCCAACCCGCGAATAGAAATTGCACTAGAACATGAAAACATCCCCGCATTTGCGGGGATGTTTTGGTTTTAAGGCTTTTGATTACGCTTAGAAGTTCTTGCCCAAAATGGCGGAGACGTTCTTCAGGATGCCTTCGGCCACGTCGGGCTTGTTCATGGAATAGACGTGCACGTTGGTGATGCCGTTGGCGTACAGGTCGATAATTTGGTCGCTGGCGTAGATGATGCCCGCCTGCTTCATGGCCTCGGGGTCACTCCCGAACTTGTCCACCAGGGACTTGAACCGCTGGGGCATGAAGGAGCCCGAAAGCTTGATGGCCCGCTCCACCTGGTTGGCGTTGGTGATGGGCATGATGCCGGGGAGCACAGGGCAGGTGACGCCTGCTTCCCGGAGCTTGTACATGAAGTTCAGGAACAGGTTGTTGTCGAATACCATCTGGGTGGTTAAGAAGTCGGCGCCCGCGTCCACCTTTTCTTTGAGGTGCTTGATGTCTTCGGCCTGTGTCTTGCTTTCGGGGTGCTTTTCGGGGTAGCAGGCCGCCCCGATGCAGAAGTCCGCGTCGGCGGCCTTGAGTTCCTGAATGAGATCTACGGCATAGTGGTAGTCGCAACCTTCCCGGCCGTTTTCGATGAGCTCCGGAGTCAGGTCGCCGCGGAGGGCCATCACGTTCTTGATGCCTGCGGCCTTCATGTCGGCGATGCGCTGGCGGACCGTCTCCTTGCTGCTGGACACGCAGGTGAGGTGGGCCAGCATGGGGATGTTGTATTTTTCCTTGAGGTTTTTCGCGATGTCCAAGGTGAAGTGGCTTACGCCGCCGCCTGCGCCGTAGGTGACGCTCATGAAGGCGGGGCCGAGGGCCGCGATGGCTTCCGTTGCCGCCTTGACGCTCTCGAAGCTGGTTTCTTTTTTGGGCGGGAACACCTCGAAGGAGAGGCTCATCTTGTCTTGCTTGAGGATGTCGATAATCTTCATAGAAACTCCGGCGGGGTGTTGCGGTATCCGGACTGGCACCCCAGGCTTATGCAAATATTTTAATACGTGCATAAATCTAGATAAAGTTTGGCGGGATGGCAATAGGGAAGGGGTGTTGATGAACGAAAATTTTTCTATATTAGAGCCCGCTTTGCTCGCGTAGCTCAGTTGGATAGAGCAGCTGCCTTCTAAGCAGCGGGTCGTGGGTTCGACTCCCGCCGTGAGTATAAAAACCTTGGACGCCCTTGGGCGTCCAAGGTTTTTATTTTGGCGGGAGGCGAACCCGAAGGGTTCGACCTCTGCGTAAGGCGAACGCAGTGACCGAGCACGCTCGGGCAATGCTGAGCCGAAGCAGAGGCTACAAAGCACGAAGTGCTTTGTGACTCCCGCCGTGAATTATGCTTGCATATCCAAGTCGAAGCCGGAGCCGCTTCGCGTAGCGAAGCAGCCTCCCGCCGTGAGTCCTTCTGCAGCTCCTGCCGTACCGACCGTCGGTTACGGGGCGTTGCGGCCTTTGACCACTTAGCGCTTCAGCGCTTATGTGGGCATGGCCACCTTTAGGTGGTGTGTCCCCGCAGAGGGGGTGGAGAGCAATAGCGTAAGCGTAGTGCGAAACAGGGGGAGGCTTCCCCCTTTATTTCACGATTTCAATAGCCGTCAGTTCTGAGCCGGTTTCCAGGTGATGCACGCTGAAACGGGCCGCACTGCCGGGGGTGGCGCTCTCGTAAAGTCCGAAGGTGGGAGGGTTTCCGCCCTTGGGGAGGCTGGTGGAGCCGGGGTTCAGGCAATAGACTCCGTCCACGTTGGTTTCGGCGGTGAAAATGTGGGTGTGGCCCGAAAAATAGACGTCGGCTTTGTAGTGGCTGAACAGGTAGGGGTCGTAGAGGTGGCCGTGGCTCAAGAAGAGTTTTAGGCCGCCCTCTTCGATTTCGGCAAAGTCGGCAAGGCAGGGGAATCCGAGCACCATCTGGTCCACTTCGGCATCGCAGTTGCCGCGCACCGCGGTAATTTTCTCCTTGAGCGGGCTCAGGAGTTCGACAACTCCTTGCGGGTCGTGTCCGCCCGGCAGCGGGTTCCGCGGCCCGTGATAAAGAAGGTCGCCCAAAAGGAAAATGCGGTCGCATTTGAGCTTGTCGAGGTAAGAAAGAGCCATCTTGCAGGCGAAAGCAGAACCGTGTATATCAGAAAGAACTAGAGTGCGCATGGATAATTCAGAATTCGGAGTTCGGATTTCAGACTTGGGTACAATATAGCTATTATTAAGGCGATGAGCGTTTACTACCACCTTCCCGGCCTGTTCGAATTTTACGAGCTTTACAAGGCATTCTTGCCGCTGTTCCGCGAGCATCGGGAATACTTTTACGAGTGGTGCGAAATCGGTTCCATTTACGGTGCGCCCAGCGATTGCCTTTGGGGTGGTGGCCGCGTCGGATTTGGCGATGCAGAGCCCGACGAGGTTGCCGCACTCACCAGGGAATACGGCATTTCAGCGCGCCTGACCTTCAGCAATTCCTTGCTCCGTGAAGAACATCTTGCCGACAAAAAATGCAACGCTCTGTGCGCCCTGTTCGAGAAAAATGGAGCGGCACCGAGCGGCGTCATCATCTATTCAGATTTGTTGCTCGATTACATCAAGGCGAAGTATCCGGGATTCTATTTCGTGTCGTCCACGACGAAGGTGCTGACAGATTTCGCCCAATTCGAGGGTGAACTGAAGCGCGATGATTTCAGTTACGTGGTGCCGGATTTCAGGCTCAACAAGCAATTCGCCAAACTCAACGCACTATCGGCTGCGCAAAAGCAGAAAGTCGAGTTCCTGTGCAATGAATGCTGCTGGTTCGGCTGCCACGATCGCAAAAAGTGCTACGAGAACGTGAGCCAAAAGAACCTCGGCGAAACTCAAGAAGATCATGTATGCGCCTCGCCGAACGCAGGGCGCGGCTACCGTTTTTCCGACGCCATGAAAAATCCCGGCTTTATCGGAATCGACGACATCCAAAACGTGTACGCCCCGCAAGGGTTCCGCCACTTTAAAATCGAAGGCCGCAGCCTCGGCAGCGCCGTCATCCTAGAATTTTTGCTCTATTACATGACCAAACCCGAATTCCAGCTCCAAGTCCGCGAAGAAATCTACCTCGACAGCTCGCTGGACTTGTTTTAAGACGAACTATGCTTATTTTTTCCGTTTTTCGGCTTTTTGGGGCGCTTTTTCATTGTCTGAAACACGAAAAAGTGCTATATTTGATGCGTAAAAATCTAATTACCTTAAAAGGAAGGTTAAATCATGGCTAGAAAGAAGATTGCACTTGTTGGTGCTGGTCAAATCGGTGGTACAATGGCTCTCGTGCTCGCTCAGAAGAATCTTGGCGACGTGGTCCTTATCGATATTCCGCAGACTCAGGGCATGCCGAAGGGCAAGGCTCTCGACATTATGGAAGGCCGCTCTGTCATCAACTCTTCCGTGGATCTTCAGGGTTCTACCGACTACTCCGCCATCAAGGGCGCAGACGTCGTGATCGTGACCGCCGGTTTCCCGCGTATGCCGGGCATGAGCCGTGACGACCTCCTGGACAAGAACTGCGGCGTGATCAAGACCGTTGCCGAAGCCATCAAGGAAAACGCTCCGGATGCATTCGTCATCGTGATCACCAACCCGCTCGACGCCATGGTCTACAACATGCAGAAGCAGTCCGGTCTCCCGGCTAACAAGGTCATTGGTATGGCTGGCGTGCTTGACTCTGCCCGTCTCGCTTGCTTTGTGGCCGACGAACTGGGCGTGTCTGTCGAAGACGTGAAGGCCCTCGTGATGGGCGGCCACGGCGACACCATGGTTTCCATCATGGAATGCGTGTCTGTTGGCGGTATCCCGGTTTCTCAGCTCATGAGCAAGGAAAAGTTCGCCGAACTCGCCAAGCGTACCGCCGGTGCTGGTGGCGAAATCGTGAACCTCCTCGGCCGCGGCTCAGCCTTCTACAGCCCGGCTACTTCCGCTATCCACATGGCTGAAGCTTACCTCCTTGACAAGAAGAGCGTGTTCTCTTGCGCTGCCAAGCTGAACGGCGAATACGGCGTTAAGGGCCTCTACTGCGGCGTGCCGGTCGTGGTCGGTGCAAACGGTGTCGAAAAGATTCTCGAAGTCAAGATGAGCGCCGAAGAAAAGGCCGCCTTCGACAAGTCCGTTGAGGCTTGCAAGAAGAACGCCGAATGGGTCGACGCACATACGTAAGCGACCGTTCGCGCTAGACTTAGGCAAACAAGTGTAGGGCTGGCGCTCACTCTCGCAAACACGACCGGTTAATACCGGTCGTTTTTTTGCTCACGGGTAATCTCGGGTTTGTCATCCCCGCGAAGGCGGGGATCTCCAATAAAGTTTGTCCCTCGGCTTAGCCGAGGGATTTTCTGTTGAAAAGGCTAGGCAAGAACCTTTTCTAGCAGATTTCGTACTGATCCAACAACTGTTTCAAACGGGATACCCTTAGCATAACTGAAGGTCTTGCTGTATTTTTCCCATTGGCGGCGTATGTCGTCGCTATGTTCGATTTCTTCTATGCGATAAGCGTATTTTAACACCTTGTCCTTTGTTTTTCTATGAGTGGCAGTCGCAAGTAGCGCATGGTTCAAAGTTGGAATGTCGAATTGGACCGACTTCGTGAGCATATGGATGTCATAGTAATCACGGGGACGTTTATTAAGAATACTTCTCGTTATAATAGTCTCAAGTTTTTCCGCCAAGACTGTCTCAACAGGATAAGACCATGCCCTAATAAGGGATTTTTCAAAGTTCCTTTTAAAGAACATTTGTTGGACACCAGGATAGATGCTGTCCCCTGCGGTAACATCCACTGTCAGAATGCCGTGCATCTCTTCATAATCCACATTCAAGAAAGCGCGAATCCCATGATATTCATCGTCTTCACGAATAAACTCCAGGTGGTCTAGGGTAAATGTAAAATCATCCTCAACTTGCACTCCGCAAATATGCGTAAAAGCCTTTGCCATTACAGTCTCTTCTATCGGAAGATTCTTGATCGTGGAATCCACATCCATTGTCGTCCTTGATTCAAAACCAATGAGATTTGAAATCAGGTATCCACCCTTCAGCACAAAATTGTCCAAATAATCCGAATGGGCCAAACGATTGACAAAACATTCCATGTAATAGGCGTGTAGTGCTTGTTGTGGAGTAAGACCTATTTCTATGGAACGACTCTTGATGAGAGCTTTCAGTTGCATTGCATTTCGAGTCTTCATATCAGCACCTCCAGATATGGCCCGATTTTGTCTTCAACATGAAACATTCTTGCAAAGTCTGATAATTTCCAAATGTTTCTGTCTTTCGACCTCATGTACCTTTGTATTGCGGGAATATACCTTTCCTTGTTGAAATCTATACGACCATGGAGCAATTCGCATAAAGTCCGTTCAATGCAATACACCTTGATAGGATTGCTGTAGAACGAACGGATTTCCTGGACGCCCTCGTTTAATATTTCGGCGGGAGTCTGACGCACAAGAAAGTCTCGCCATAACTTTTTTGAGTGGTAGCCTTTCGGAACGGTTACCGTGAACTTTTCAGGAAGCAGGTCGCTATACCCCGTCAAGAAAAGTGCCGTCTCGTTGGAATACACAATCTTGTCACTTAGTAACTGCGGAATGAAAAATTCGTCTTCGAGGACATTGGCGAAGGCGTATAGACCGTAGTCAACCTTCTTTATCTCTCCTGATTCCTCCAGTTTTTTAAGGTCATACCTCGAAACACCGTGCTCCAGGCACTGTTTAAGGGAAAAATACCCTCTTTTCGCAAAATTTCGTATGTTTTGCATGGCTTCCATACTCCTAAATATAACATCTGATACACATAATGTCAAATCAAAGTGTATAAGATGTAAAAATGCAAGTACTTACAAACTACCGCAAAAACTGCGATAGTTTCCAACAATTTCAGTATATCCATAGCCTAACCTATGGAACGCATGCCCCTTGCGGGCCCCTGTCGGGGGATATGGGAAAGGTCGGAATTCCCGACAACAAAGCCGAACGGCCAATGTGCGCAATATACAAAAAACGTCTGTTTTAGGCAAAATGTAGACTAAAATGATGAAAATGAAGATTTTATTCTAAAACTGGGAGCTTTGTCGTCTTTGGGGAAGCGTTTATCTATATTTCCCATTGACATAGCCTGTGGCGTAAAAACCGCAGGCGCGAGTTTAACGTAGAGTTAGCTCTTATTCTCGTTATCGAAATCTGGTAAATTTTGAACATGCACGAGAGTACGAGAGTGAACACTCACGTCCAGCAATGGGCGTGGGTCGTTTGTTCTTTTTCGTGCATAGGCTTACCAGAGCCTCGATAACGGAAGTGCATTCGACGCCACGCTTTTTTTTGTGGATCGACTGCACGACATAAGGGCTAAAGGAGCCCTTATGAGTCTGTTCGAAAAGCTGCAAAAAGCCTCGTCCGAAGAAGACGTGAAGGCGGAATACATCAAGGCACTGCACCTTAAGCAGGTTCAGCGAAACCTGATAGATATTCAGACGCGCGAAGTCTGGTTCGAAGCGAAATTTGGCTCCAAGAAGTCGCTCTACGAAATGTTCACGCAGCTGCTTTTCTATATCCACCGGGCCCTCAAGGATGGCGAGCATATTCCTCCGTTTCTTTGCGTGGTCGATAGCGTCAAGGCCGCCATCATGAAGACGGATGTCGCGCTCCCGCTTTTACAAAATAAGAACGTCCACATCAAGTGGGGCAAGTCCGCCAGCGACGTAACGCAGGATGCGCTAGATATTGTTTCGCAGTACATCGGCACGCATTTTGTGAGTTTCAATATCGAAACGCACGAGAAAGAATTTATCGACACATTGCGAAACGCCATAGAAAAAGGCGAAATCATCCGCACGCAAATTACGCCCGACAATCTCAAACAGGTTTTCGACAAGTGGGTCGAGACGGTCGGCAAGGAAATCGTGAATGCGGAACCCGAAAACTTCGCGGAATTTTTCTACGCCGATGTGATGAGCGACGGCAAGGTCAGCACCCACGAACATTTGTCTGCAGAGCTATTGCACAAGGGCAACAAACCGATATTCTTGTTGAACGGGAAGACTTACGAAATCGCGAGTATGGATGGATACAGCCAGTTCTGGGCGATTTATGATAGGCCGCCCAAAGAGGAATTCCGCAGTTACTTGCTGGAACGCCGCGACAGCCTGATTCCCGTTGACGAACGGACTTTCAAGGGAGCCTACTACACTCCGCTCAATGTAGTTGACAAGGCTTACGACTTGCTAGAAAAGACGCTTGGTTCGAATTGGCAGAAGGACTATTATGTGTGGGATATGTGCTGCGGCGTCGGAAACCTCGAAGCCAAGCATTCCAATCACCGCCATTTGTTCATGAGCACTCTCGATCAAGAAGACGTGAACATCATGAAGGCGGCGAAGATTTGCGTATCCGCCGAGCGTTTTCAATATGATTACTTGAACGATGACATTACCGATAACGGGACGATTGATTACAGCCTTACAAACAAAATTCCTCAGACTTTGCAGAATGTAATTCGTGATGCAAACGAAGGAAAGAAAAAATTATTGGTGCTGATAAATCCGCCGTATGCAGAAGTTGGGAGTGCATTTAATGCTTCTTCTAAAGATAACACCGCTAAAACAGGTGTGAATAAAACACGGTTTGGACAATACGGAATGAAAGAATATGGTAAAGCAAGCAATGAACTGTTTACTCAATTTGTTGCCCGTATTGCTAAGGAAATTCCGAATGCGACATTAGCGATGTTTAGCAAAATGAAATATATCAATGCGCAAACATTGCAAACATTTAGAAGTCGATGGTTGGCTAAATATCAAGCTGGATTTGTTGTTCATAGCAAGTCTTTTGAAGGATTGAAAGGTGAGTTTCCAATAGGTTTTTGTATATGGAAAACCTTCAACGTCATTGCGAGCAAAGCGAAGCAATCCAAATGTATGTTTCCGTCTGAGATTTCATGCGAGGTTCTCAATAAGAATACAAATCCAATTGGCGAAAAGAAGTTTTATAATGCCCCAAATGAAAAATATCTTGCCACATGGATTGACAGGCCAGAGCCGAATACTACTGAAATAATTCCATTAAAAAACGCGATATCGCCTGCAACTAGAACAACTGATTTAAGATGTAAATTTTGGAGTGATGGAGCTATAGGCTACATGCGAGTAAATAGCAATGATATGCAGCAGGCAAATGACACGTCGCTATTCTCTTCTGGTTATAGTGGTGGACACGGCTTTTATGTTAATTCTGAAAATTTATCAGATTTGGCTATAGTTTTTACCGTAAGAAAAGTTGTTGTTCACACATGGATAAATGATATAGACCAGTTCCTCCAACCCAATTGCGAACTGCCCGAAGAATTCAAAAACGATTGCTTTGTGTGGATGTTATTTCATGGTTCAAACCTCACCGCTAGCGCCAACGATCTTGAATGGAACGGCAAAAAATGGAATATTGTCAATCACTTTATCCCCTTTACCGAAGAAGAAGTCGGCGCAAGCGACCGTTTTGAAAGTGATTTTATGGTGCAATACATGCAGGGCAAAACCTTCAGTGCCGAAGCCCAAGCTGTCCTTGACGAAGGTCGCAAAATTTGGGCAGCCTACTTCAAGCAAACCTTCAATCACAAAATCCGCGAAGAATTGAAACTTAACCGCCCCGATGTCGGATGGTATCAAATCCGCCAGGCTTTGAAAGCTCAAAATGAATCTGGCAATTCAGTTCCCGTCAGTTTTGCTGCCTTCGAATCTACCTACAAAGCCCTATCCGAAAAACTCCGCCCTCAAGTCTATCAATTCGGATTCTTGAAATAAAAAGTCAGGGCGTTGCGGCCTTTGACCACTTAGCGCTTCAGCGCTTATGTGGGCATGGCCACCTTTAGGTGGTGTGTCCCCGCAGAGGGGGTAGCGGAAACGGCAAGGAGATCCCCGCCTGCGCGGGGATGACAAGATGACGGCGGGGTTGACGAGTCGTTGCAGCGAGGGGGAGGCTTCCCCCTTTGGGGTAAAACCTATTTCAAGAATGCGAAGAACACGGCGCCGATGACCAGCACAAAGGCCACGATGTGGTTCCACTGGAGGGTTTCGGTGCGGAACAGGGTGACAGCCAGGGTGGTGAACACCGTGATGGAAATGGCCTCCTGGATGATTTTCAGTTGCATGAGGCTGAAGGGCCCGCCATTGATGCGGCTTCCGATGTTGTTGGCGGGAATCATGAAGGAGTATTCGATGAGGGCGATGCCCCAGCTGGCGAGAATCACGAGAATCAGCGGCCAGTCGGTGCTGATGTGCATCTCCTTCAGCTTGAGGTTGCCGTACCAGGCAAGGGTCATGAAGAAGTTGCTGATGATGAGGAGGACGATGGTGATGATTCCGGCTTTCATGAGTTTAGGGGCTAGGGGTTAGGATTTAGGGGTTAGGGGTTGGTGCGTAGGCGGTATGGTTTTCCGGTGCTCATTTGGTAGGCGAGGCGGGCGCGGACCTGCTCCAGGTAGGCGATGTATTTTTCACTCTGGTAGTCACGGTAGGTCCAGTCGAAATGGTGGAAGTGCCCGTCCTGAAAGTAAAGGGTGGGCTCCACGAAAATCCCGCGACTGATATAAACCCGCTGCCGCTGGTCCTTGGTGGTGGCCAAGAAGAACTGCCCGAGAGTCATGTAGCCCGGGTCCAGGTTCACGGGCCGGAGTCCCGGCGTTCCCGCACGCTCGGCGATTTCAAGTTCCAGGTCGTTGGTCCAGAGTTTGATGTCCACGATTTCGGTACGATCCACCAGGGGCTCGTAGCTGAAGAAGGCCCGCAGGGGGGCGTCGCCGATTTCTTCTTTGTAGTAGTTGGTAAAGGTAAAGGGGAAGGGTTCCAGGTTCAGGTCCTCTTCGCCAAAACGCTCGCGGAGGGTGCTGCGGACGGACTCTACCGAAGCGGCGTCCTTTGCCAGGATCCCAACGATGATTTTGACTTTGGCCGGTTCTTTTACAGCGCCCATGGTGACCCAAATATAATTTTTCTACATATAGTCCTATGACCCTGTTTTCCCGCGCGCCTATATTTTTGTTCTGCGTTTTGGCTAGTTTGGAACTTGTCTTCGCCGATACCCCCCGCGTGGTGCCGACCATCGTGGATTCCATTCCTCACGAGCAGAACCACTTTACCCAGGGGCTGTTTTTTGACGGCAAGGACCTGATAGAATCCACCGGACATTACGGCGAGTCGGGCATTTACCGCCGCACCTTGGACGGCAAAATTCTGGATTCCCTGCGGCTTGCGGAACGTTATTTCGGCGAAGGTTCCGTGGCCGTTGGCGACGACATCTTTTACCTGACCTGGAAATCCAGGAAGGCGTTTATCGTGAACAGGAAGCCCTTCGCCATGAAGGGCGAGTTCCGCATACCTACGGAAGGCTGGGGGCTTGCCTACTGGCGCGACGCCCTCTTGATGAGCAACGGCTCCAGCGAATTGTTGCAAATCGGGCTGGGCGGTTTTAGCGTGGTGGGGGCGATCCCCGTGCGCGATAACGGCCGCGAAGTGCCGCAACTGAACGAATTGGAAGTGGTCCGTGACACCCTTTACGCCAACATCTGGACCACGGGCCTGATTGCCGTAGTCGAACTGCCCAGCGGCCGTGTGCTGAAATACCTGGACTTTACCGAAAAGGCGATGGAAATCAACCGCCGCTACCCCAAGGCGGACGTGCTGAACGGAATCGCCTTTGACGGTCGTGATTTCTGGATTACGGGCAAGAACTGGCCCTGGATTTATAAGGTGAAGTTCTAGTTTCGTGAAATGATTTCCGACGGAATGTGTTTATTTTGTAAATTTGACAGTAGAAGCTTTATAAAAAGGAGAAAAAATGAAGAAATTTCTATGGATGTCGTTGTCATTGGCAATGACGATAGGTATGGTGGCTTGTGGTGATGATAGTTCTAGTGGCGGTTCGGGTTTCAGTGTCCCCGAATATAAGAGCGAGGCTGCCCTTCCGGACTCCTGCGAAATGGAAGTGGCCAAGGCCGGCGACACCTATTTTGCCTGCTTCGAGAACAAGTGGATTGAGGTGACGGACAGTGCCACCGTGGAACAACTCAAGGAAGGCCTGGATGAAAACGAAATCAAGGAAAAACTTGAAGAACTGGAAGACCTGTTGAAGCCCAGCGCACCGTCCAAGCCCAAGTCCTCCAGCAGTGGAAAGACGGACGAGATAGTAGAATCCAATGATAGTGAAGAACCGGAAAGTTCTTCAGATGAAGAAGAATGCTCTGGCAAGAGGTGCAAGGATTCTAGTTCTTCTGCAGAAGAAGATTTCCTCAGTTCGTCCAGTGAACAACAGGGCGACGAAGATGCCGATAAATGCAGTGGGAAAACCTATGACCCCGCCACGCAGTATTGCCAAAACGGAACCACGATAGCTGACCTGGCAACCTGCGGCACGGCAAAATACAATCCGGAAGAAAAATACTGCACCAAAGACGGTGAAGTTGCAAACCTGGTGACCTGTGGCGCGGTCAAGTACAACCCCGAAGAAAAGTTCTGTGCCGACGAAATCTATGATAATGTTGCCGACCTTTGCGACGGTAAGTCGTATGATGTTGGTAAATTTGAAGTGTGCGTGAGTGGAGCCGTCAAACAATATGAATGTTGTGGTTATGATGGATCTGATTTGCAGACTTTTATGGCTTGCATCTCGGAAATCGAAACGAGCACATTCGAAAATCTTTATGACCCTGCCACGCAGTATTGCCAAGACGGATCCACGATAGCCGACCTGGCAGCTTGTGACACAGTAAGGTATAACCCCACCACGCAGTACTGCACTAAACACGGAAATGTTGCAGACCTGGCGACCTGTGGCACGGCCAAGTACAACCCCGAAGAAAAGTTCTGCGCTGATGAATACCTTAGTTCAGTTTTCGACCTTTGCGACGGTAAGTCGTATGATGTTGGTAAATTTGAAGCGTGCGTGAGTGGAGCCGTCAAACAATATGAATGTTGTGGTTATGATGGATCTGATTTGCAGACTTTTATGGCTTGTATCTCGGAAATCGAAACTGGCACATTCGAACATCTTTATGACCCTGCCACGCAGTATTGCCAAAATGGGACCACGGTTGGAGACCTTGTGTCGTGTGGAACATATGATCCCGCCACGCAGTTCTGCGATCCGCGTGCACCCGGAAATATCTACAAGTATGTGACCATTGGTTCCCAGACCTGGATGGCGGAAAACTTGAATTTTGAGGCTATTGAGGGTAGTTATTGTTATGATGATGAATCTGCCAACTGTGTGTCTTATGGTCGTCTTTATACTTGGGCTGCGGCTGTAGGAAAGTCAGAAGAAGAATGTGGCTATGGCATGAGGTGCAACTTTACGGATACTGTGCAAGGTATCTGCCCTGAAGGATGG